>DATGHL010000012.1 GCA_035308025.1 Candidatus Binataceae bacterium | reverse complement strand
CCAAAGAGATAGGCGCTGACGCCGGGGAAGGCGGACTCGTCATACTCCAGATTGATTTCGAGACCGCGGCAAAAGCCGCGCCACGCGTCAGCGCCGATATGGCGCACGATGCGCCTCGACGATAGCGATTTCAGGCCATTAATCCGCTTGGTCGCGGCGAGGTCTTCACTCGGGCAATAAAGGAGCAGGATTTCGCGCAGTACAGCGATGCCGTCCTCGCCCTCTGCGATAGACAGATGGTTTACCGACAAATGCGATACGAGACGCCATAATGTACCACCGCTGGTCGGCGGCTCGAGCTGCCGGGTCGGCCGGTTGAGACACGACACCCCGCTGACGGGTAAATCAATTTCGAGATTGAGCGGCGTGCCGCCGACGATCTGTTCGGCCAGACCGCGGTTGGTGCACATGACATGCGCGAATACGACATCGTCAGCCGGTAGTTTGGGATCCAAATCGGGATCTACAAAGGACAGCAACATCTCGCTGCCGCTCAGGTCAGGATGGGAAACCGGCTGCCGCCGCGCATAGTACATCGCCTCACCGCGGCCCATCATATCCGCATGGCGCATCGAGAACAGCGGACGGATGACTTGGCCGCGCTCGGCCTGGGCGACCGAGCGGATGGCCCGCTGGATACTGTGAATCTCGACGCTGCTCTCGCGCCGGCTGTCGGGCGCCAGACGATATTCCAGGCGGGTATGATCGAGGCGGATGGGCTCGGTCACGCGGGGAAACAAATTGATGATCGGGGTGCAACCCAAAGCAAAACTGGCGCGATTGACCCGGATCGGCAAGCGGGCCGGGCTATCCAGCAGGAGGATTAGATCGGCAGTCGTGCCTGTGCCGAAAGCGCCCGGCGGTAGCTGTGCGATGTCGAAGAAGAGAAACTTGTCGGGAAAGGCGAAATACTCCTGGAGCAGACGGTAGGCTTGATGGGACGCCGGCGGGCAGGGGAGCAGCGCGTCTTCGGCGCCAAACCCGACGCTCTGTAACTGTGCAGTGCGCAGCAACACTGGTTGCGGCGCGGGCTCGCCGGCGGGCTGCGTCGCGCCTGCATTCGCGTCCGCCGCGATGCCGCGCAGGTGCGTGAAGAGCAACTCGTAGATGGCCTCGCGGCTATTGCTGGGTGGGGGCAAGAAGAAGCGCAGCGACGAGGGCGCGAAGTGTGCAAATGTTGCCTTGCCCAGACATCGCAGGCGGATGCGCAGAACGCTCTGGACGTCAGTTAAGCCTACTGAATCAGTGAACGCCGATGCGTCGGGAGGCGGCTCCAGACGCGCGTCGGCCACCTCGAGGGGCCACAAGGTGACCGGATAACCGGTGCGGAAACGGCAGGTCAGGTCCTCTGCGCCCTCCTGAGGCGCGGAGGCGAAGAGCTCCGTGCCGGTCGGAACGCTGATGCCTGTGAGCGAGGCGGGCTGGTCCGGGTCGGGGTGGAACGCCGCGATTGACATCGAAGGAATGGGCGCGGTGAGTTGCGGATAGAGGATGTCGAGCAAGGCCGCGGGAATTTCGGGAAACTGCGCATCATAGGTGCGCTGGAGGCGGGCGGTCAGGAAAGCGAAGGACTCGATCAAGCGCTGGACGTGCGGATCGTTGCTGCCCTGCCGTGAGAATTCAAGGGCGCCGGCAACGTCGTGATAGCGACGGCCGAATTCAGCGCCTGCGGTATAGAGATAGTCCAGCTCCGCCATGTAGTGCGGGAGCAGGTCCGCGCTGCCCCTAATTGGCATGGACGTCCGCTGCGGCTCCGCCCAGCGACAGACTGAACACCACCGGCACCCGCATCATGCCCACCGTCAAAGCCCCTCGCACTAGGATACTGATTGTCTCGGCGCTTCCAACCCCCCGCGCAATTTCGATCACAGGATCGCTGAGCCGCGGCTCGTACGCCAGAATTGCCCGGCGCATATGCATTGCGAGACGGGTGGTGGCATCATGCTCGCCAACCGGAAAGACCGACAAATCGGGAATCCCATAGTCGATCGTGCTGCGGGTGCGCTGCTCCAGAACCCCGACCGGGACCGGCGCGCGCGTATTCAGAAGATCCGCCAGTTCGCGCCTCACGGAAGCGCGCAGATCAGCTTCGTCAAGGCGCCGCGCCGCGCTTTCGTCGCGCCCGTTCGACGCCGTCTCGGCTGACGGACCCTGTGACTCGGCCAGCCGGTCAAACAACAGCGCGCGAGATCCCGGAGCGAAGTTGAAGCGGGACATCGCGTGGGGTACCGCCGAGCCGGTTCAGCCGACTTCCTGTTTCATGAGGTCGTGATAGACCGGCTGCGCGCCGTCACTGGTCCCGTCAGCAACCTTTTGCGGCGTATAGGTGTAGGTCACCTTGCCGTAGGCGAGGGCTAAGGTCTCAGTCGCGAGGTCGCCGCCGCCGCCGCCGAAACTGATATTGGAGACGACGATGTTCTCCAACTCGATCATCAGGTACTTGACCGGTTTGTTATCGCCGTCGGCGCGATAAGCGGTGAAGGTGCCCTTGCCGATTTGCTTGCCGCTCCAGCACATTTTGAGCAAATCGTCGGTGGCCTTATCGAGATACTTGGTGACTGAGAAATCGGCGTGATTCGCTTGTTCAACGGTGCCGCCTCCGGCCGAGCTGCGGGTGGGCTTTGTCGGTTGGTTGAAACTATGGCTCCATGACAGAATCTGGAGTTCCCCGGCGTGGGAGGAGTCGATCGACTCGCCTTCGATATTCGGCGTCTCGAGCTTCAGGAAAAAATTAGTAGCCATCTACAGGTTCCTCGATGAGCTGGTTGTGCGTGCGGGCCGGCGCCGCGTCAAGCCGCCACCGGCGGGGGCAGTTCGGCAACCAGGCGAATAGAGGCGGTCAATTCCTCTAGTTGGAAATGCGGCCGCAGAAAGACGGTGGCGGTGTAAACCCCGGGCTTGCCGGGCGTGTCGAACACGTCCACGCGTGCTTCGCGCAGCGGATACCGGGCCTTCAATGATTGGCCGGCGTCATCTTTGCCGAGGACATAATCGCCAATCCAGGTATTGAGGAAGGTCTGAACGTTTTCCTTGGTCATGAAGCTGCCGATCTTGTCGCGCATCATCGCCTTGATGTAGTGGGCGAAGCGCGAAGCCGTGAGGACGTAGGGCAGCATCGCGGAGATGCGCGAATTAGCATTGGCGCTGTCGGTGTTCCAGTTGGTCTTCGCCTGCTGCGCCGTCTGTCCACCGAAAAAGGCGGCAAAGTTCTCGCCCTTGTGGTGGAGCAGCGCGATGAAGCCAAGATCATTGAGTTCCTTCTCGCGGCGATCGGTGATGGCGGTTTCGGTCGGGCAATAGAGTGCTTTGGTGTTGTCGTGGCCGTTCTTGTAGACCTTGTAACTGTGGCTTGGCAGGCTCTCGACGAGGCCGCCGCCCTCGACGCCACGGATCGCCGCGGTCCAGCCATAGAGGGAATAGGCGTTAGTCACGCGCAGCGCGAGCTTGTAGGCGGCGCTACCCCACAGATATTTGCCGTGGTCGGTGCCGTCGACGTCCTCGACGAACGACATGCCCTCGACCGGCACGGTGTCGGGCCCGTAGGGCAGACGTTGCAGGACCCGCGGCATGGTCAGGGCGACGTAGCGGCTATCCTCGCTCTCGCGAAAGGCCCGCCAATCGGCAAAGTCGCTGCTCTCGAAGATCTTCGCGAGGTCGCGCGGCGCGGGCAGCTCGGTGAAGCCTTCCATAAAAAACATCGTGGGGCTGGCCGCGGCGATGAACGGGGCATGCGCCGAAGCCGCCACGTTGGAGATTTTGGTCAGCAGCAAGACGTCCTGATTATTCGGGCCAAATTCATAATCGCCGACGAGGACGCTGTAAGGATTGCCGCCGAAGGTGCCGTATTCTTCCTCGTAGACCTTTTTGAACAATGCGCTCTGATCAAACTCGGTGGCGCTCTTCAGATCCTTGAGCAGATCATTCTTGCTGACGTTCATCAGGCGCAACTTCAACCTTGTCCCGGTCTCGGTGTTCATGACCAGATCGTTGAGGCCGCGCCAGGAGGCTTCGAGGCGCTGAAACTCCGGGTGATGCATCACCTCGTTAAGCTGGCCGCTGATCAAATCGTCGAGATCGGCGATGCAATCGTTTATATGCTGGACCAGGTCGGTACTGGCGGTGCTGGCCTTGTCGACGACCTGATCGACGAATTTTTGCAGCAGATCGACGGCCTTGGCCTGGACCTCGGGCTCGGCGTCCTTGCGGACGAGCTTACCCTCGACCAGGATGCGATCGAGCAGGGTGATAGCGGTCGCGGCTTGCGGGGCCGCGGCTTGGGCTGTGGCGGTTTGGGTGGCGGGCTTTTTCTCATCGGCCATCGCTATTCTCCAGGGATTCCATCAATTGACGATGCTTTAACGTGACGGCGGCCGCCCCCTCAGGACGCGGGCTTGGCCGGCGCGTCGGGCGTGGCCGGCGCTTCGGGCTTGGCCAGCGCGAGAGTCAGTTCGCCGCGCAGCTTTTTCTGTTGCTCGGTATCGGCGAGCACCGCGCTCAGAATGGCGTCGAGGTGGTCGTTACCGTCGAGCTTGGCGAGGAGATCATTCAAGCGGTTGCGCGCGACAAAAAGGTCGTTGAGCGCGGGGATTTGCTTGACGACGTTGACCGGATCGAAATCCGACATCCGGGTAAAGTTCAACAGCACGTTGTGCATCTCGGTGGAATCTTTCTTCAGCCGGTCCGGGACACGGAACGCGATGCGCGGCGCGGTCGCCTCGAGGACGGCGTCGAAATTGTCGCGGTCGATCTCGACAAATTTCCGCTCCTTGAGCTTGGGCAGCGGGTTGTCAGGATCGGGCTGGCCGGCCAGATCGGCGAGAATGCCGACGATGAAGGGCAGCTCCTTTTTCTGGATCGCGCCGCCGGTCTCGACATCGTAAGTAATCTGCACGCGCGGCGGGCGGACGCGGGAGAGCTTTTGTTGCGTGCTTTCAGCCATGGTTTCCTCGATGAATTTGGAGTTGGGCGTGCGCCTCGCTCGCTGTTACCCGTACGGGCTATTACCTATTTGGATGACTGCTTGTCAAGGACAGTCAACTGCGGGTCAGCCTGAGTCCGGCTGAGCGTCCAGTTCCGGAAGATCTCCGGCTCAAGGCTTGCGACGGTCGCCGGCGGCGTCTTCGGCCTCGTCAGCCATCGCACCGAGCCCGAGCACGTCGATTAACTGGTCGAGCTGGAGCCCGGCGTGCGAAAAATTCATCACGAGCTGGGCGAAGGACATGTCGCCCCATTCGATCGCACGCCGGATCAGATATGGCACGGGGCTATGCGGCTCGAGCGCCTGGAGCAAGTCGGCGATTTCGAGCAAGCGCGCGTAAGCGTTTTCCCGGGTTGGCCGCTCGATTGCCGGTGGCGGGGCTCCGGCTGGGGCCGCGGCCGGGTTACTCGAGACCCGGGCAAACAGCCGCTGCGGCAGCGTTGGGGGCTGGCGTTCGGAGAGCGCGGCCGAAGCCAGGTTGGAGAGGTCGCGGAGCGCGTCGGCGATGGCGCCGAGGCCCGGGGCGTCGCGACCGCACGCCGTGGCGAGGACCTCATCGAGGGCGATCAGCGCGCTGCGGGCCGCGGCCAGCCCCGCGTTCATCTGATTCCAGAACTTCGTCTCGGTGCGCGTGCGCACGGTCGCGAAGGCCGCGAGTGTCACGGCGCCGGCGGCTTCGGAGCGCTCGACCGCTTTCGGATCACGCTGGCGCAAGCCTTCGAGCAGCTGCGCATTGACGTAGTCGGTCCAGGTGTAGGATTCGTCGGCGTTGCCGGCCGCAACGACGACCGGCAGGTTGCGCAACAGGATCGGGATGCGGGTGTTCAACCATTCGAAAGGCGCAAGGCGCGGTCCCAAGTCGCCCTCGTCGATCTGCGGATGAAGATCGGGCCAGAAGCGCCGGCAGAGCGCGGCGAGCAGACGGAGTCCGGGGGCGAGACCGGCGAAGCCGCGCCGATGAATCCAGGCCTCGGTGAGCCAGCTCGCGACCTGGAGATCCTTGCTGCGTTCACGCAGCACTTCGCCGCACAGTTGCTCGACCAGGGGCCAATCCGAGCGTTTGATCTCGCGCGTCCAAACGCCTTGCGGCAGGCGCAGATTCTCTTCGCGGCGCGCTTCCACAATCGCGCTGTAGATCGGGTCGAAGCGCAGATCGGGTCCGGTGCCGGACGGACCGGCGGACGGCGCGAGCAGCACCTCGAGGTCGAGCGCGACGGCGGGTGGCTGGGCGGCTGAGTCGCTCATGGCGCCATCAATGCCGTGCTGCCGAGCGGCGGCGCAGCGGTCTGGTCGTCGAGCTGCGGCGCCGCCGTCGGAAAAATCGGCAGGCTCACGGGTTGACGCTTGTCGGGCTGGCCGGCAACGCGGATGGTCGCGGTCAGGCCAAAGCGCATGAAGACCTGCGCCGTGGTCAGGTTCGCCGGCCCGACGCTGGCGGCGGCTGGTGATGAGCACCAGAAACCGCAGCTCGACGTAGCGCCGGCCGCTTTGGCATTGCGTTGCAAAGGGACCACGAAGCCGATCGTCTCGGGACGCCGATCCGAGAGTTGGGCCATCACCGCGGCGCTTGGACGTTGCGCGGCGATCATGCGGAGCAACGCCCATGGCCCGCGATATTCGTAAGTAACCGCCAGCCCGCGCACCCGCGGCGACTGCGCGCCGCCGCTGACCGGCGCCTCCGGCGCATCTTTGGCCCAATGCAAAATCATCCGTACGCGTTGTCCGTTGCTCCAGGCAAGATCGTTGGTTGTGGCGAAGGACGAAAGCCGTTGTTGGCCGAATTCTGCGGTCGCCTCGAGCATCTGGTCGGCGCCGGGATCGCTGCCGATATTGGTGCGGAACTCGACGGTCACATCGTAGGTCAGCGACGCGTCGGGCGGTGCGGTGGTCAGCATCGGGGCGAGCGCGAGCTGCACGGCAAGCAACTGATCGACAAACTGCGGCGCCCCCGCGCGCGCGTACGCAGGGATGCCGGCCAACTGCTCGCGGAGGGTGGCAAGCTTTCCGCCAAAACGATTGTAGAAGCGCTTGACATCGGTGAGGTCGGCGTCCGGCGCCGTCACCGCGCCGAACGGAAAGCGTCCGGCGAGGTCGTGGTTGAAACTCTCAGCGAGGTTGTCGTACTGAGCGACGGACTCGCCATGTGCGACCTGATTGCATCGATTGCGCACGGCCCGGCCGATGGTTCCGAGCTGGACCGCGAACCAGTCGGCGCCACCGCTGAATGCGGCCGTGATCTGGCGGCAATCGCCGAGATCGATATGGTCCATGTCAGTGGAGATGAACTGTTCGAGGCGGCTGAGCGAATTGCCCGGGACGCTGCGATGGTAGCGATCGAGCGTGCTTATGATCGCCTGCCAGCGGGTGAGCAAAGCGCGGTCGCTGCTGCTGAGCAGGACGCCGCTCTGTTGCAGATAGGTGATCATCGGCGCGGCATTGTCGCGCGCCAGCGCCTCAACGTAGTCGCGCCGCGCGGGCAGCGTGCCCACCAGCTCCGGCAGCGTTGCCGAGCCGAAGGCGGGCGCCGCAAGGGGCGGCGTACCGGACCAGAAGGCGAGGTTGCCGTCGACCAGCGCATAGGGGTCGGCGGCATTCAAAAGCGCGTCTATCTGACGCAGCAGCCGGATCGCCTGACCGGCCAGCAACTGGTCGAGGCGGTCGGCTGAATTCGTGCGTCCGGCCCCGCGCAGCAAGGTGCGCAAGTTAATCAGGATCGGTGCGGCGTCAGCGAAGCGCGCCATCTCGTCGCGCAGGGCGGCGGTGCTGCCGGGCTGAGCGCTGGCGCCGTTGTCGAGGCCCGCTTGCTGGGCGCGGGCGACGACGTTCGCCGCCAGCAAGTCGAGCCGTTCGCCAGCCGCCGCTTGCACCTGCTCGCGGAATTCCGCCGGCAGCGTCGCGGGCAAGTCTTGGCCGACAAACAGCAGCCAGGACTCGGCCACTGCTTGCAGCGATTGCAGATCCTGCGGATCCCAGAGGAGGGATCCATCGAGCGCGAGCGGCCACGCCCTCGCCGAGGGCATCGCATCCGCGACCAGCGGCTGCGCGAGGAAGAGGTCGAGCGTCTGATCGATTGCCTTCAGCGGCGCCGATACCTGAAGCGAAGTTGGGCCGGCGGTCAGGACCGGCTCGCCGCCGAAAACGCGCGCCGCCAGCAGCCATTCGCGCGTGCGGGTTACGCAATCGGTGGCTGAACGGCGTAACTCCGCCGGCAGGTTGGAGGCGACCGGCGCAAGCTCCGCGCCGCCCCCGCTGGCGGACAGCGCTGTAAGCTGGTCGAGCTCGGAGCTGATCGACGCGGCATCGTGGTCGTCGAGAATCCAGGCGTACTCCGGCAGAGAGGTCTGCGCCTGGGCGGTATGCAGCGCCAGATCGAGGCGCCGCAGACGCCCGATCGACCCGACGGTCTGCGCGTCGCCGCCGTAAACGCCGGCATTGGCTATGACCTCGGAAACTGCAAGGCCGAGCGCGCTGCCGGGATATGCGCCGGCGAGCCCGCGGGCAAACTGGGCGCGGAGTATCATACCGACGGTGGTGCGGATGGGCCCGATGTCAAGCAGCGGTGCCCTCGCGCCGCGCAAGGCATTCTCATACAGGTAATAATTGGTGTTGAAGCCCGCCGGCAGTGAAACGGCGAGCGTGAACTCGAGGAGCGATTCCAGATTTCCAATCTGCGGATTGGCCGGCAGGTCCTGGTAGTTCTGGAGCTCCTGGCGGTAAACGCTCAGCCGCCGAGTGATCTGCGCGAGCTGCGCGACATCGGCCGAAGTGGCGCCGTTAGCCGCGCACGCGGTATCGCCAGGCGCGCCCGCGAGTTCGCCCGGCGAGTCATCGCCGGCCGGTGGGCGCACTCCCAGCAGCGCGGGAATCGCGTCGGTCAGTCGGGAGTATACCGTACGCAAGACTTCCACCTGGTAGGCCTCGCGAATCGCCTGTTCGACCTCGGTGCTGACATTGGTGAAATAGGAGAGCGGCGCCCATGGCGTCTCGAGCCGATTGAGCGACACCGCGGCCATCGCTTCAACCAGGGCCTTGGTGTCTTCGATGCCGCGCTGCTCTGATTGCGCCGGCAAGGGAGAATTGGCAGTCACCGCTCGTGCGGTTTCAGATCGCGCGGATTGAGCGCGTTCCCCCAAGGCTGCGATCTCCTGCACCAGCGGAGATACCGTCTTCAGCGCCTCGCGATGATGCCGCACGTGAATCAGGCCGGCCAGGGCCAAGAGCACAAGAACTGCGAATACGCACTGGGCGATGCGGATTTGCCGCTGGCGCCGCGTCACTGCGCCGCGCGCCGGCTGGGCCAGGAATTGCTCAGGGAAGATCCGCTTGGCGAAAAGCTGCGCCGCGAAGAGATCCGGCCCGCCAAGCGCCGCGGATGCCTCGCTGCCGGTCAAATAAAAGCCGCGGAACATGAACGCGTCGTGATAGGCGCTCGGTTGCAGCATCGGGGTCAGCAGGAGCGCCAGAGGTTCCGCCAGCCGCGCCAAGGCGTTGGGGAATAACAGCACCGGCTCCGCCCTGTTCGGATCCTTTAAGCCGCTCAGCAGCCGCAATTGCAGGGTTGAGAGCCGCGCCGTCAGGGCCTCGATGCCTTCCCGAATCCAGCTTCGTTCGAAGGCGGTGTCGAGCGCGTAGGGCACGCTCCAGCCGAAGGGCTCACGGCGCATCGGCTCCGGCAGCTCGGCGGCGGTGGCGGTAAAGCCGTTGAGCGCCTCGCATTCGTTGAGCAGGAGGTAGATCGGCACGCGCCAACCGCCGGTCCGTTGCGCCGTCCATAGTAGTTGGTAGAGCCGTTCACTGAGCATCGTCAAAGCGTCGTCGTCGAGCTTGGTCGGGCCGGCAAGTTGGGCAGCAGTCAAGACCACAACGAGGCCGTCGAAGGGGCGGTCTTCGCGGTGCTTCGACAATGCGCGCAAAAGCTCGGCCCAACGGGTTTCCCATCGCTCACTGCCGAGCAGGCCGTCCTCGAAGCTGACCACGGCGCCGTCAGGAGAGACCAGGATGCGACAGTCGCCGCGCGACAGATCGAGTTGCGCGCGCGTCAGATCGCCGGCGCCGACTTTGGGAATCATGCGCTGCAACGCGGCGCTGCCCGCGCCAACCGCGATCAGCAGCGGGACCGCGTCGATCTGATGGCGGCCGCCGTACAGGGCCGACAACCGCTCTGTCGCGCGCCGGATCTGCGCGGCGACCGGCATCGGCGGCTCGGTCGCCGCCTCAGCCGGAGGCGGCGCGGGCGTCGCCGCGGGCGCAGCCGATCGGCGGATTGCGATTACGGTCAGCACGACCAAAAGAATTGCGAGGACCACCGCAAGCAGCGGCAAGGCGCTGACGACCCATGGAGGAAACGCAGCCATGCTTGCGCTCAAGGCCCGTTGGGCAGCGACTGGAAAGCGCTCACCGCGCTGTGGGCGGTGTTCAGGACGTAGCTTACGCCGGTGCGCCAGATCAGCCAGCTAATCAGAAGATAGGCGGCGACGACGCCGCCGATTGCCAGCCCCCACGGGCGCAGCCGCGGTAAACGGTCCGGTGCATGATGGGTCAGCGGTTCGGCGGCCCCAGCGATCAGGCTGCCGAAGGCGATCGCGCTCGGATCGGTATTGTCAAATATGACGCGGCGCAGGCGTTCCTTGACCCGCGGGATTTCGCCGTGCGGGTCGCCGGCGTGGTAGCGGCCGCGGAACCCCATCTCGAGCGCCAGCAGGATGCTCATCGCGACGCCGTTGGGATCGCGCACCTGCGGTTTGGCCAGCGCCTCAGCCGCCTGGAAGATGCGGTCGCCCGCGATGCGGCTGCGATAGAGCACGGCCTCGAGCGGGGTCTCGTGCCAGCCGTCGCGCCCCGGCCATCCGAGCACGCCGTGCAACAAGGCCTCGTCGGCGATTGCCGCCATGACATAGCCCGGATCGACGCCGGCCGACGCGCCGGGCGGGACCGCGCCGCCGAACCCTTGCGCGGCGATGGCGCTGCGCAGCCGCATCCGCACCGCCAGCAAGACCTCTTCTTCCAGGCGCCCCGGGGCAGCGGCGCGGTGGCCCAGCAGAGCCATCCAGTCGCCGTCGCGCAGGATGCGCTTGATCGCGAACAGTTCGTCGTAGAACTGGCGGAACCGCCGCAGCGCTGCATCGGCTTCTAGAGGTAGCGCAGTTGGCGGCATCAGGGGTTGCCGACGCGGGAATTGGGATCCGGAATTGGCAGGAAGAGCATCAACTGATCCGGTTCGCTCGGACCGTTACCGAAGCCGTCACCGTCGCCCGGCGCTTCGTCGGGAGGCAGGCTAATCTGCAGCGCTTGTCCGGCAGACAGCAAATCAGGCTCGGCGAGGACATTGAACAAGAGCATCTGGGGCTGCGGCATGAGCCCGAGATCCGGAGCGCTTTGCACTTCCTCGCGAAGCGCGCCGGCCGAGCGATTAAGGTCGAGCGTGTCGATCTCTCCGAGCGCCCCGATCCGGGCCGCTTGGAACCATTGCCGAACCGCTTCGACGCTCTGGCTGCGTCGTAGCCGCACGCCGATTACGAACCTGCCGCGCAGATAGTGCAGCACGTGATCGTCACGCAGATAGACCGGGCGGAGTGTCAGCTCAAACCTGCCCGCTCCGACATGTTCGAAAACTTCTGAAGTGTAGGGCGTGCGCAGCTTGTCGAGCGCCTCATTGATGAACCGGCTGACGGCAGTGAACGCCGAAAGCGGATCAGTGTGAAGATAGCCGTCAAAATTTGGGTTGGTCAGTTCGCCGCCCATGACTGCGAGGTCGCCCGCGATATCGCATAGCGCCAGGTAAACGTCGAAGGGATGCGCCGCGCGCGTTTTCAGCAGCGCCGACAGCCGCGGTAAGCCTCGGATGATCGTGCGGAGCGTGACGATGCTGTCACCGACCGTGCCGGCCTGACCCTCGGCCAAAGCCCCGCGCAGGCGCCCCGCCCAATCGTTCGCCTTGGTCGCGAGGGCGGTCTCGATGGCCTTGGCGCAACTGAAAAGCAGGGTGTCTTCTTCGACGCGCAAGCGCGGCGGCTCGTAAGCGTCGCTTTTGGTGAAGCGCTGCCCGTCTGATCGCAGGAGGGCCAGCGGCAGGCTCACCAGGCGCGCCGGCGAAGGCGGATTCAGGGGACCGTCAGTCCCCTCGAGCGCCAGATTGGGCAGCAGCCGCGGAATCACGATGGCATTATCGCCGGTGTTCGCGTCGGCGATTTCAGTGCCGACGATTTCGCGAAAACGTTGTTTATTGCCGGTGCCGACGCGTTCGGCCGGCGAGCTTTGGGCCGCCACCGTCACGTGCACCGCAACCGACTGCGACTCGGAGTTCGCCAGCAGTGGTTTCAAGTCGAGATCGAGCGCGGGCGCCTTTACCGCGGCATCGACGGGGTACAAGACGAGCAAGCCGTCGGGCATGATCGCCTCAAGTTCGGTGATCGAAAAGCGCCCCGCTTCCAGCGCCGCAGTATCGATTCGCAGACGGCGGAGGCCCCAGCCGAAAGGCGCCGTGGCCTGGATGAGGTAGCTCCGCAGCGCGTGAGCGCGCAGGTCGGCCTGCTGAAAGTGCTGCGGCGAGAGCAGCATGCCTTCATGCCACAACACGGCCTCGGGGATCGCACGCGCGTCCGTCACGATCGGGTGCACCTAAGCTCCTTTACGGCAATGTGTCATGGCGAGACAGCGAAGTCCTCTCGATTAAGCCAAACGATAATCTCTTTGGCATCGCCCAGTGTTTGGCGATGGTCGCCCGGCGACGCATAGCGCGCGAACAGCATCGTGCGGACGCGGTTGCAGGTTGCGTCCAAGGGCAGGTTGCGGGCGGTCTGCCCGGGTGCGAGTTCCCACGACCGCACCTCCATCGCGCCGGGGAAGTCGCGTTCGAGCTGTTGTCGGCGGCTGAAATATTCCTGAGCGGACAGCGCTGCCACCTGATCGGCCACAAGTTTGTCGGAGATGAATACCAGATCAACGGCGACGGCAGTACTGCCGTTGGCGCTTGGATCAGCGATCAGGGTGATGCGATGGGGCCCGGGCGGAAAGGCGCATAGCCACGAGGGCGTCGAACACGCGGTCAGGCCCTGGGCCAGAATCGCCAGCGCCACGGCTTTCCACCATCTGGCGTCGCCCCATGCGATCATTGCGGCTCAGGCTTGATCACCAGCGCGGCGAGACCCGTATGACGCCGTAACGACGCCGCGGCCTCGGCGGCCGAACTACGATCGACGAAGCTGCCGACCTGAACCCACTGCCACGCCTTGCCGTTGCTTTTGAATGGCACGACGCTGGCCGCAAAGCCATCCCTCATAAGCTCCGCCTTCATCCGCGTGGCGTTGGCCGGCTCTCGGAAAGCCGCGAGCTGCAAGACGTAGGCGCTTGTGGGTGAGGGGCCTGCCGCTGACGCAGCGGGATCAGCCGGCGCATCCGCAGGGGCTGATCCCGAGTCAGATGCCGGCGGCGGTGGCGCCTCGGCAGCGGCCGCAGCAGTGCTCAAGGTCGGCGGAGGAGCGGATGACATTGGAGCGGATGACATTGGAGCGTTCGGGGCTGGAGCCGTCGAAGGCGGCGCAGTCGCGGCTTCGGCGGCGCCGGATCCGCTCGCAGACGCCGGCATGGGCGCGGCGGGACCCTGATGTATTGCGGCGACGAGCGGGGCGTTAGTAGGCAGCGCCGGTGGGGCGGTCTTCGTCAGCCAGAGCGTGAGCACGACGCCGAGGGCGAAGGCGAGCAGGTCGGCCGTGACAATGAGATATGCCGAGCGCACTTAGTGACCAAAACGGTAGGGGCGACGCATTGGCCGGATTGTTCCGATGATTTCCGTCATGGTCGAAATTAAGCGGACCTCACGGCACCATCACGGTGAACTGTCCGGGCACGGCGATCGTGATCACGCCCGCCCAGGTGCACATCAGCATGCAACTGGTGTCGACCGCGGGCATGCCCCCGATCAGCACGGTCGGAACGCCGGGCGTCCAGGGGGCGACCGTCGCGGGCACGCAGGGCATCGGCGTCAGCACACCCAACGCCGCCGCCGTCGCACTGGCGACCGTCGGATTGGCCAGGCTTGAGCAGAGGCCGAAGGGCACGATGTTCGCAATCGGGATGTTGTCCATGATGTTCGCTGCCGGCGGGCCGCCTGCCATCACACGGTTGGCGGGCAGGACTTGCAGCGCCGCCGGCGCCAGGCCGAAGCTGCATGTGAGTAACGTACCGCTGATCACTTGCAGGGGAATCGGCCTAAATCCTTCAAATCAACTCAAAAGACAACAACTTGTCAGATTCAGATGCAACATCGGGTTAAATCAGAACGATGTCGCATTGGCAAGAGATTCGTGCGGATGACATCGATGGTCGCCCCGCCCTCCGCAGCGCGCCCGGCAATTTAACCCGGACCGACGTCCTTAAGCACCTGCTGGAAAGGTTCGGACGAAACGCTGATCTCGCCGCGGAACGGATAGTCGAGCTGTACGATTAGCGCCACCACGACCACCATCGCGGTGGCCAGGCCGGCGGCCAGGGCGAAGTGCATCCAGCGGCTGCGCATGCTCAGCAACGCCATGAACCCGATCGTCAGCAGACCAAGGAAGACCACCACGCCCCAGACCGCGCCGGGAATGTGGCCGGCGGCGGCATCGAGCCGCGACCGGCGGGCGTCGTAGAGGTTATTCAGCGAGCGCAACATTTCCTGCATAACGATGGCGTCGCCGGAAGTCTTGGGCTGAAACGACGCCAGGGTCGCGCGAAAGTTGCGCAAAGCGGGTGACGCAGCTCTGGCAATACTGCCGGCTTGCTGCACCGGCCACTCGCGATTCACAACGGCGTCGATATAATCACGCAATTCGTTCTGGAGTTGTGAGGTCAGCCCTTTGTCGCTGAACCCTCCAGCATCGACGTAGAGGTCTTGCACGATGCCCGCTTCGCGGTCGGCGAGATCGGACGCCTTGGACAAATCCTCCCACGCTGCGACGGCGATGAAAGCCAACAAGACCGTATAGAGCACCGCTATGTTGGCGACTGTCGCCAGTGTGAACTCGTTATGAATATGCCGAGTTTCGGCGCTGATCAGGCGCGTCACCACGACCACGAAAAAACCCGAGACCACAAGCCCGCACAGGATGAAGACGCTCGAGCTCAACCAAGCGGAGTTACTGTAGATCCAATCGTCCAGCATTGCGCCCGCCCCCCTGCTTGCCTTACCGCGGACGGCTCGTGCGGTCGATTCGCGGATTGAGAGGTTCGCTCACAACTCCCCGACTTCACCCGAGGCCGAACCGGCAGTTTGAAGTCATCCGTGTACCACGGTGCGGGATGCAAAGCGATGAAGCTTGTCGATGCGGAAGCGGCCGGATTGAGCTTCTTTTTGTGCGTGGCTCGTGGCCGAGATCGACTTCGGTCCTAGCCCTTCGACCGCGAACGATTGCCCGGCGATGGTCCTCACGCCCAACCGCGGGTTGCGCAAATCGCCGTATGTGCTTAAGAAACAGAGCGCGGAGGAGGAAGGGGCCCGGTGGTCCCACCGGTCTTCAAAACCGGCTTGGCGGGCAATGCGCTCGCCGGAGGGTTCGACTCCCTCCCACCTCCGCCAGTACGATTCGCACGCTTAATCAAGTGACCAATGAGGAGATAAAAATGAAAATGACGCGTTTTCATGCAACCGCCGATGGTGGCTCGCGCTTTCAGGAGATCGAAGTGCCGATCAATCAGCCGCGTCCCGACAACATGGGTCACACGATGATGCAATCCAACGCCTGGCCCTCGGCGAGTATCCGCTTCGTCGAGTTGCCGGTCGGCCTGGATCAGACCTGGCATCACGCGCCCGCAAGTCAAATCGTCGTGGTGCTGGCGGGCGAACTGGAAGTCGGAACCAGCGACGGCGAGAAGCGCAGATGCATCGCCGGGCAGGCCTTCATCGCCGACGATCTGATCGGTAAGGGTCATCTGACCCGCGTGATCAGCGGCCCGGCCCACGTAATGTTCGTCGAGTTGCCGAAGAACTTCGATTTCGCCCGATGGTCGGCCTGAGCGGAGGAAGCGCGGTGCGGCGCGTTCCTGGCGGTGGGTTTGATGAGACGTGGCGGCTCGGCTAGAGTCGCGGCATCGCTCGACCAAGGATGGGCATGCTGATGCAGGAGCTAATCGCCGCCGCCGCAAAGATTGGCGCAATACTGAAGGATCGGCACGAGACCATTGCGGTCGGCGAGTCGTCGGCGGGCGGACTGATCTCGGCGGCGTTACTCGCGATGCCCGGGGCGTCGGCCTACTTCTTCGGCGGCGCGATTGTCTACACGCGCGCGTCGCGGCGCGACCTGCTCGCGATTCCTGACGCTGCCTTTGCCGGTATCAAGCCCGGCTCCGAAGAGTTAGCGCTGGTTATCGCGCGGGGCGCGCGCACGCGACTCGCGGCAACCTGGGGCATCTCCGAGATTGGGGCGGCAGGCCCGACCGGAACCAGTTATGGTCATCCTGCCGGCTCATGCTGGATCGCAGTCGCCGGACCGCTCGAGCGGGCGATCACTGTTCAGACGGGGCTGAGCGACCGCTATACGAATATGGTGAAATTTGCGGCCGCTGCGCTGGATCTCATGGCGCAATGTCTGGCGGATGGTTGAAAAAAAGTCATGCGCCTGAGGTTATTTCGTCGAAGCTCAGCTTGCGCGTGACCGCGTGACCGAGGCGATCGAGCAGCACGAACTCGACCTCGCCGCCGACCCGCTTCTTGTCGAGCCGCAGCGCCTGGAGAAAATCCACGCTCCGCCAGCCGTCCGGCATCTGAGTAGGTAACCCGGCCGCCGCAATCAACCGTTCGAGTCGTGAGGCCTCGCCGGCGCTGAAACCCGCATAGCGGCTCGACAGGCGAGCCGCCACGACCATCCCGATAGCCACCGCTTCCCCATGAAAATAGGCGCCGTAGCCCGCAGAGGCTTCGAGTGCATGGCCCAGAGTATGACCGAAGTTAAGAATTTTGCGCAGGCCGCCTTCGCGCTCGTCGTGCGCGACGACGAATGCCTTGTGCCGCAGCGAGCGCTCGACCACCTGCTCAAGCGCCGCCGGGTCGCGCGACAAAATCGCGGGCATCGCGCGCTCAAGCCAATCGATAAAGGGGGCATCCATGATCGCGCCGTACTTGACGACCTCGGCGAGCCCTTCGCGAAACTCGCGATCGGGCAACGTGGCGAGCGCCAGCGTATCGGCGACAATCAGGCGCGGCTGATAGAAGGCGCCGATCAGGTTCTTCGCGGCGCGCGAGTTCACCGCGGTCTTGCCGCCGAGAGCGGAATCGACCTGGGCGACCAGCGTCGTCGGCAGCTGCACCAGGGGCAGGCCGCGCAAGTAGGTCGCCGCGGCGAAACCGGCAAGGTCGCCAACCACACCGCCGCCGAGCGCGAAGACCGTGCTCCCGCGATCGATTTCGGCCGCCGTCAGACGGTCATAGACGGTCTCGAGCATCGCGAGCGATTTGCTCGACTCACCCGCGGGCACTTCGATGGTTATAGGCTCAAAGCCGCCCTCGTGGAGCGCGGCGCGGACGGCGTCGCCGTAGAATCTGGCGACATTCGCATCGGTGACGATCGCAGCTCGTCCGCCTGGAAGACCCGCGTCGCGGGCCAGTTGCGCAACTTGCGCAAGGAGTCCCGGCCCGACGTGGACGTCATGCGCGGCGGCTGCGAGTTCTACGCGGAAAGCCGCCATTTTGCCGGGCGCTCAGCCGTCATCGCGCGCAGAATCTCGTCCACCACCTGCTCGATACTCAAGTGCGACGTGTCGATCGTGATCGCCGCGCGCGCATAGGCCTCGCGCCGCGCTTCGAGCAGCTCGATGATACGATCTTTGAGCGGCTTGCCGCCCTGCGTGAGCATCGGGCGCGAGCGCGCCGATGCGCCGATGCGCCGCGCGATCACTTCGGGTCGTGCGGTCAGACAAACGATCAGACCGGCGCGCTTGAGCCGCTCGCAGTTGGCCGGATCAACAATAGCGCCGCCGCCGGTCGCGACCACCGCCGGACGCGGCTCGTGGCAGTGCGGGCAGCGTATGGCGTCGTCCGCGATCGCGGCGATGACTTCGCGTTCGAGCCGGCGAAACTGCATCTCGCCGGAATCGCGGAAAATCTCCGGAATCGATTTGCCCGCCCGCGCCGCGATTTCGGCGTCACAATCGACAAAGCGCCAGCCGAGCCGCGCGGCTAGTGCGCGGGCCACGGCGCTTTTGCCGGTTGCCATGAAGCCGGTCAGGATGAGTTTGGGCGCCATCACCGCTCAGTAGCTGTGCACCTGATCCAGATAGCTATGATAGTTGCGTGCGGTCTCGGTGAAGGAATCGCCGCCGAATTTCTCGAGGAAGGCCGCCGCGAGTTCGAACGCGACGACTGCCTCGGCGATCACCGCGGCCGCCGGAATCGCACACACATCCGATCTTTCGATCGTGCCGGGGGCCTCCTGCTTGCTGCGGATATCCGCCGAGCGCAGTGGGCGCATCAGCGTCGAGAGCGGCTTGAACGCGACGCGCATGCGCAGCGGCTCGCCGGTGCTCATGCCGCCTTCGGTGCCGCCGGAGTTGTTTGAGTGGCGGGTAAAGCGCCGCTCCTCGGCGTCATAGCCGATCTCATCGTGCAGGGCCGAGCCGCGCACCCGCGCCGCGCCGAAGCCCATACCGAACTCGACCCCCTTCACCGCCTGCACGCTCATCAGGGCGTGGCCGAGGCGGGCGTCGAGCTTGCGATCCCACTGGACATAACTGCCGAGTCCCACCGGCAGCCCGCTCGCGACGACTTCGACCACGCCGCCGAGCGTATCGCCGGTTTTTTTGCACTCATCGATTTCGGTGATGATCGCGCGCTCGGCAGTTGGATCAGCCACGCGCACCAACGATTCCTCGGTAACCCGTGCGAGTTGCGTGAAGTCGATTCCGTCCGGCGCGTGCGCCTCAATCTCGCCGATACTGGCGACATAGCCCAACACGGTGACGCCGAACGGCGTGAGAAACTGCTTCGCGAAAGCGCCGATCGCCACCCGCGCTGTGGTCTCGCGCGCCGAAGCCCGTTCGAGCACGTCGCGGATATCCTCGAGGTTGTACTTGAGCACGCCGGCCAGGTCGGCGTGACCCGGACGTGGGCGCGTCACGATCTTGGCCTCGCCGCGATCGTTCGGATCGACCGACATGCGCTTTTCCCAGTTCTTGAAATCGCGATTCTCGACGATAAAAGTTACCGGACTGCCCATCGTGCGGCCGAAGCGGATCCCGGAGACGACCCGCACTTCGTCCTTTTCGATCGCCATCCTGCCGCCGCGTCCGTAGCCTTTTTGACGGCGCGCCAAATCGTGATTGATCGCCGCCAGATCGATCGTGAAGCCAGCCGGCGCGCCTTCGACCACCGCGACCAGTTCGGGCCCGTGAGATTCGCCGGCAGTAAGGAAACGCAGCATAACCCTGCATACTAATCGAGCCGCGACCGCCGCGCATTAGGGGGGTTTTATCGGATCGCGACGACCCGCATCAGCTCGCCGCGTGTTTGAGGCCTTCGAGGGTCAGCGCGCGGAAACACCCTGATCGGTCAGAGCAGCTCTTTTTCCTCGACGGCGCGGAATTCAACCTCGCTGAGCGCCTGCGCCTTGCGTGTGCCGTGTTTCTCGTACATCTCGAACAGGGCGGACTTATGCGGCCGCACGCGCCCGAGCGGACATTTCTCCCAATCCGCGAGCGACTCGTCGCAGTACCCCATGCGATTCTCGCCGCATTTGGGCTGCAGGAAAGCCGCGATCTCCGGCAGAATCCGCTTGATCTCAGCGCGCATCAACGCGACCATCCGGCGAATCTCCCACTGCGCGCGGACGCACAGCCGCAGGTCGCAGATGTGCAGCATCTCGGCAAAATTCACCATCACGTGAAAATTCGTCGGTGCCGCGTTGGGCAGAATAAACCGCGCATCTTCTGCTGGAATCCCGGCTTTCAGCGCCTTCGCGTAGAGCGCCGAGGTCTGGGCGAGCAGCGCGGCGAAGTCGTCGTCGAGTTCGGCGCGCGCCCACGATTCCGGCATCACGAAGGCCAGCTTGTCCTCTTTGAATTTGACGTAGCGCTGGCTCTGCTGCTCGAAGCTGATGCCGATCCGATGGCGTACGAACTGATGGGACAAAGATCGCGAGACGCCCGCGATCGCGAACCAGAAAACCACCTGTTCGAGCGGCGAGCCGTGGCCGGTCTTGAGCCGCTCACCGATAAACTCCCGAATTTTCTCGCGGCTGATTTTCTCCGTCTCGATCTTCTGCCAGATCTCGATCGGGGTGTCGGGGGAGTAGCAGGTGCGAAAGGCCGCGTAGAGCTTTTCCAGCGGCGCCTGCGCGTAATCGATCAACTTCACCTGCATAATCGCTTGTGTATTCGTCATCGCCGCGCCGCTCATCACCCTAAGCTTAGTCGATTCCGCAATGCTGGTGCAGCCGCGTGCGCCGCGAGTCTCAACAGGCAATCCTGTTGATGGCGAACGCCGCCCAGCTCTTCGCGCTTGATTGCGTCGAGCGCGGTCGGCTGCAACATTCGCATCTTGGATGGACCTGAATTTCGACGCCTGCTATCGCGCGATTCTGCGCCCGCTGCTCTTTCAGCTCGACGCCGAGCTGGCCCATCGCCTGACGCTGGCGGTGCTCTCTCGAGTACCGGCGCTGACCCCGCCTGTGGATCCGCCGGCCCTGCGCACCGAACTCTTCGGGCGCGTCTTTTCGAATCCGATCGGTCTGGCTGGCGGCCTCGACAAGGACGGGCGCGCAATCCATGCCTGGAATGCGCTGGGCTTCGGCTTCGCCGAAATCGGCACGGTCACGCCGAAGCCGCAACCGGGCAATTCTCGGCCGCGTATCTGGCGGCTGCCGAAACATCGCGCGATGGTGAATCGGCTGGGCTTTCCAAGCGACGGGATGGAGATGGTGGCCGCGCGCCTCGAGCGTCTCAATGGACGCGCATTGCCGCTTCGGCTAGCGCTCAATCTCGGGCCCAACAAGGAGACACCGGCCGAGCGCGTCGCCGAGGATTACGCCCAACTGATGCGCCGACTCGGTCCGCTGGCGGACTTCATCGTCGTCAATCTATCTTCGCCGAATACCCCCGGCCTGCGCGACTTTCAGGCGCCCGAGCGGATGCGCTCGGTGGTCGAGGCGATCCATAGGGCCGCAGCAGGAAGCGCGCAGCCGCCTTTGCTGATCAAGCTGGCGCCGGACCTCGAGCCCGCGATGCTCGCCGATATCTGTGCCGTCGCGCTCGAACTCCAACTCGACGGCATCGTGGCGACCAACACGACTTTGCAGCGGGACGCGGTGGGCGTTAGTTCGACTCTGATGGGTGGTCTGAGCGGCGAGCCGCTGAAAATTCTCGCGCGAGCAGCCATCGCTCGTCTCTACCGACAGCTCGGCGGTCGCATCCCCATCCTCGGCGTCGGCGGCGTCACCACGGCCGATGACGCCTATGGCCACATCCGTGCCGGCGCGAGCCTGATCGAGCTCTACACCGCGATGGTCTATCGCGGTCCCGGCGTCGTGCGCCAGATCAAATCCGGACTGATCCGCTTGCTCGCCCGCGACGGCTTCCGCTTTATTAGCGAAGCAGTCGGCGCCGCGCCCCAAGCCTGAACGCACCCGACCGGTTTAAGACTTCACCTTGCCCTTGAGCGGCACCGAGACATTCCCACCGTTCGCTCCGTATGTGAACGAATAACTTAACGTTCCATCGAGCGTTCCGCTGGCGTCCGCCGCTGGAGTGAATTCCAACGTCACGACGCACTTACCCGTCTTGGGTGCGAGCATCGCACCGCTGCAGGCATCGCCGCCGTCGGCGAAGGTAAAGTTCGCGCTGAGACTCGCGGCGGCGAGGGTCACG
Source organism: Candidatus Binataceae bacterium (assembly GCA_035308025.1). Classification (NCBI taxonomy): domain Bacteria; phylum Candidatus Binatota; class Binatia (SeqCode); order Binatales (SeqCode); family Binataceae (SeqCode); species Binataceae bacterium (SeqCode). The sequence continues at coordinate 180,586 of DATGHL010000012.1, read as the reverse complement.
CTTGCGGCGCTTTTGTTTCTGATCGTGACGTTCTTAGTCTTGCCCGTCGTGCCGGCCGTGGTGCTCGGCAGGGTCATCGATTTCGGCGCCTTAGGCGTCACGGCGAGGCCGTTGCCCTCGAGCGTCTCTGACGGACTCGTCCCGTTATAGGGAATCGTGAGGGCTTCGCTCACGCTGCCGGGCACAGTCGGGGCGAATGCGACATCGACCGTGCACTTCGCCTCGTTCGCGAGAGTGTTGTTGGAACAGTTGTCGTTGGACACGCTGAACGAGGCTGGCGGCACGATTTGCCCAATCTGCGCGGCAACAGCGCCTTCGTTATTGAGCGTCAGTTTCTTGGTCTTGCTGGAGGCGGTCGCATCGACGTTCTTGAATTCGAGCTTGGCGGGCGACGCCGTCACCGCGGTGGTCGGCGTCGCGGTCGGTGTGGCGGTCATCGTCGCCGTTGGAGTTTGAGTGGGCGTTGCGGTCGGTGTTGCAATGGCGGTCGCGGTGGGAGTAGCGGTTTCAGTCGGCGTGACGGTTGGAGTTGCAGTTCCAGTGGGAGTCGGCGTCGCGCTCCGTGTTGCAGTGGCGGTTGCTGTCGGTGTCGGAGAGGCTGTGGGCGTTGGACTGTTTTCACCTAAGGCGAATAGGGTGTTGCCGGAACTGATATAGAGCGTGCCGTCCGAGCCGATCCCCGGCGATCGGTCGACCGCGCCTGCGTTAAAGCTCCATTTCTGGGTGCCATCGGGGTTGACCGCGTAAACGTTTCCATCGAAGGAGCCGAAATAGATCGTGCCGTCGGCACCGATCGCCGGGGAACCTTCAACATAGTTTCCAGTGACGAATTTCCATTTTAACGTTCCGCTAATAGGATTTACGGCATAAAGGCTGTAGTCCAGAAAGGATCCCACGAAAATTGTGCCGTCAGGACCAATCGCCGGCGATGAGTAGAAGCCGCTTCCGGTATTGAAGCTCCACTCTTCGCTGCCGTTTGCGCCTATGGCATACAGATTACTGACGCCCAAGCCGGCATACACCGTGCCGTTAAGACCGACTGATGGCGGGGGTGAATTAGAAGCGCCGCCGACGGAACCGAATAGCCACGCTTCCGTACCATTATTCACCGCGTAGAGGAGGGTGTCGGCGTCGTCGATGAAGTAAACTGTACCATCCGGCCCGACCGCCGGAGAGGACCCGCCGCCAAAAGAGGAAAATTGCCACTCAAACGCACCCTCAGGATTGACCGCGTAAATGAACCCAGCATTCCAGTTAACATATATGGTCCCGTCAGCTCCGACCGTCAGTGAGGAATCCGCTGGAGGTCCGCTTGATGAGATGCCAAGGGTCCACTTCTGGGTGCCATCCGGATTAACGGCGTAAAGGTAAAAGTTGTCTAAGACATAGATAGTCCCGTCAGGTCCTACAGCCGGAGCCGGCTCCACGGCGCTCGCGGTGCCGAACATCCACTTCTGGCTACCATCGGGATTGACCGCATATAGTCCACCCGCGGCGATGTATATGGTCCCGTCCGCCCCAATTACGGGCGACGATATTGGTCCGGCGACCCCGGAAAACCGCCACTTAAGTGTACCTGTGTTGGCGCTGGTATCATATCGACTGAGGCCAGTGTGTGCCCCGTCGTGCTGGAACATCGGCCATGGCGCCATGCCTAACTGCGCGTGCGATACAGTCAGGGCGGCCAAGACCAAAATCGCGAACGTGGCTGCGCTCAAGGCCGCAATCACGCGGATTCGCACTTTCCTGAATGATCGTTTCATTGGGTGGACAGTTAATCACACTAAAGGGACTTCGATTCCATAGCGCCTGGAAGCTGCCAATTGAAGCGATCTTGAGGAGCCCCGAAAAAGCGGCCATAGTTTGGCTCGTCAGCGCCTTTTTGGGGAAGTCGATGGAGCCGGGACGAAACAGCAGCGAATATCTCGTGGATGCGGAGTGGTTGCGAGGGCGTCGTGGGGACCGTAACGTCCTACTAGTCGATACGCGGCCGGGCGCCGATTACTGGGCTGGGCATCTTGAGGACGCGCGCCATTTCGACCCGTTTCCCTTCCATCACAGCGATACCAGCGAGGCCGGATTGCGCAACTTTCGCGGCCAGCTCGCCTGGATTTTTTCAACGCTCGGAATCAGTGGGCGAGAGACCGTCGTCGCATATGAGGAAAATTCCGGGATGCGGGCGACGCGCGCCGCCTGGGCGCTCGAATATATGGGCCATCCGCAGGTGCGGATCCTCGACGGTGGACTCGGGCTCGCGGCGCAAGAGCTGGTGACAGCCGCGCCCGCCGTAACTTCGTCGAATTTCGCTGAAGACCCGCGCGGCACCGCGATCGCATCGTACGAGTACATCGTCGAGCGGCTAGGTACGGCCGACTCACAGATCTTCGACGTCCGTACCGACGAGGAGTATTTTGGCGAGCGCGTCCGCGCACGCCACGGCGGCGCGATACCGACTGCGATCCATCGCGACTGGAGCGATAACCTCGACGCGCGCGGCGCGTTCAAGCCGGCCGCGCAGCTCCGCGACGAATTCGCCAAGCTGGGTCTCGTGCCCGAGCGCGAAATCATCCCCTATTGCCAGGGCGGTTATCGCTCGGCCAACGCTTACATTGCCTTGCGCGTCGCGGGCTATCCGCGCGTTCGCAACTATCTGGGCTCCTGGGCGGAGTGGGGCAATCGCGACGATCTGCCGATTGACCGCCCGCGCCGGCGCCTTGCGCGCGGGATGCCGAGATAGAGATGGATCGCGCGATTCTTCTTACCGGCTTCGAGCCGTTCGGCGGCGAACGGATGAACCCTTCGTGGGAGGTCGCTGAGCGGCTCAAGGGCCGGCGCTTCGGCGACGCGACCGTTCATGCGGTCCGCCTGCCAGTGAATTGCTCGCATGCGGCCGCGGCAGTAACCGAGGCGCTTGAGGAGTTGCAGCCGGTTGCTTTTCTGGGTCTGGGGCAGGCGGGAGGCCGTCCAGCTCTATCACTCGAAAAGGTCGCGCTGAATCTGATCGACGAGCATCCCACGCGCGAGACCGACGGTGGAATCGACGGTCAACCGATCGTGCGCGAAGGTCCGGATGCCTATTTTTCCCGCCTCCCGCTCAAGCAGTTGCTTGAAGCGCTGCGCGAGCATCAGGTCCCGGCTGCCCTCTCGCTCAGCGCCGGGGTTTATATATGCAACGCCGTCATGTACGTCGCGATGCATTCGCTGCGAGAACGTAACGCTCCTGCGGGCTTCATCCACCTTCCGTACGAGACGGCTCAAGTGACGCGGCGCGCGGCGCCAAGCATGCCGCTCGATCTGATGGTTACCGGAATCGAGGTCGTGCTGAACACGCTTTCGTCTTTGCCGTAACCGGTTTTTGATCGGGCAATCGGTCATAGAGACGACGCCGCAATGTGAAAACCGGCTCATCAGCTTATCTGGCTTCAGCCAAGGGCTAGAGACATAAAGCCGCTTGCGATTGTCACATTATCGCAAAATGGCCATTAGCACCGACGACGATACCGCTACCTGCATTTGGATTATATCTAGTCAAACCAGCCCTAAGTCACTCAATATGAAGCTGAAGCGTTATAGGCACGTTTGATGCTATATTATTCGGCAAAAGTGACGATTCGACGAAACCGAACGTGCGATTCGTCGTAACATATTAGAGAGGGCTTAACAGATGGAACCAACGTTAACCGCAACAATAATGACCTTGGACGAAGTTGCTAGCTATCTCCGCGTGCATACCTCGACGGTTTATCGGATGGCGAAAAACCGCTCGATTCCTGCATTCAAAATTGGCAGCGATTGGCGCTTCAATCGCGAATCGATTGACCAATGGCGGGTGCGGGCGGAGCAGAGCGCAGCCACCGAACGATTGGGTAACTAGGTAAAAACGAGCTAGTTGGCGGCGACGGAGCTGCCAGCTAACTCGGCCCCCTGCCTGAGTCGCTATTTCGCCAAGCTGTCTCGGCAACTTATCTCGGATCGTTCGGCAGCGGACGTTCCGTGAACCCGATGACCATCCCAAACGCCTGATCGCGATCAAGCACGAGAGCGCCTTCGCCATCAATCTGCGGCCGCAGCTCTTTCGAGCGCAGAAAATCGCGCGCGCGAGACAGATTCCCGGTCTTGAAGACCAGCGCGTGGATACCCTCGCCGTTTTCTTCCAGATCGCGGGCCTCGGCGCTCTTCGCCGATAGCGGCTGCACGAGTTCCACCACCGAGTCCTCGCCGACCGCGATAAAAGCGCTGCGCTTGCGTCCGGCGCTCTCCGCTTCGTGTATCAGTTTGCCGCCAAGGACATCGACGTAAAGCTTTCGCGCAGACGGCAGGTCCCGCACTACGACGGTAATGTGCGACGCGCGCTCAATCCCGAGCGGATGATCATCGCGCCAGCTCGCCGCAGACCAGTCCGGCTTCATCCGCGGGTCCGGGATGAAATCGCCGTAGAGCGCAAATTCCAGTTGCCCCGGGGTCTCACGCGGATGCGTCCAGAAGGCCGTCGCCTTCAGCGGTGGCTTGACCTGCTTGCCGACAATATCGAAGAGCCGGAACTTATGCTGGTCGAGCGATTCGGCGATTGCCGCAACATCATCGACGTACCAGGCGATCGAATGAAAATGCTGGCCGAAACGATCGTGGAATTTCTTGACCGACGGGTTGCGCAGATTCTCGACGCGCGCCGGCGACATCGGCTCCATGATTACTTCGCCGATCGCGATCAACGAAGCGTCGCGCCCCGCCAGCTTCTCGTAGCCATGATAGAAGCGATGGCAGGCGAAGACCTCGTCGTACCAGCGGTCGACCGCCGCGAGATCGTCCACGACATGCGTCAGATGAAAAAGCTTGCCAATTTTGAACATTGAGTTCTCCTGAATCGTGACTGCAAGAAAACAGGCTTATCGATGATCACATAAAACAGCCGCACGCGGGAGCGCAACCCCGGCCGGACCTGCTCCAAGGCCGCCTCGGAGCTTTTCAAAATCGCGGATTCTGCTAGAGCTAGGCAAAACGCCGGAGATGGCCGGACGCGCCGGCAGTGCGGGAGGGATTCTCGATGGACTTCGGAATTTTTTACGAGATTCAGGTCGACAGCCCGCTTAAGCATCGCGAGCGCGAGTACCAGGCATTTCACGACGTGATGAACCAGGTGGTGCGCGCCGAGGAGGTCGGCTTCACCCATTTCTGGACGGTCGAGCATCATTTCCAGGTGGGCTTCGCGCATTCCTCGGCGCCCGAGGTCTTGTACGGGGCAATTTCGCAGCGCACCAGCAAAATTCGCATCGGCCACGCCGTGGTGCTGCTGCCCTTTCCTTACAATCATCCGATTCGGATCGCAGAGCGCGTCGCGACGCTCGATATTCTCAGCAACGGCCGCGTCGAAGTCGGTACCGGACGCTCGATCACGCAAGTTGAACTCGGCGGCTTCGGGATCCCCTACAAGGAGACGCGCGGGCGCTGGGAAGAGGCGCTCGACATCATCACGACCATCTGGAAAAGCCGCGACGGCACCTTCTCGTACAAGGGTAAATACTTCGACATCCCCGAGCGCACGGTCGTGCCGATGCCGATTCAGAAGCCTCATCCGCCGCTGTGGGTGGCCTGCACCAGCGAAGATACCCATCAGCTCGCCGGTAAGCTCGGGTTGGGCCTGCTCTCGTTTACGCTGCTGGTCACGCCCGAGCATCTGGGGCAGCGGGTCCGCGCCTATCGCGAGGCGATCAAGTCCGCCAAGCCCTACGGCGCGTTTGCGAACAATCGGGCCGGCGCCTTCGCGATGACGCATCTGGCCGACACCGACAAGCAGGCGCGAGAGGAAGCCGAACGCGCCTTCATGTCCTACGTGCGCACGACGCTGGTGGCCAATGCTCCGGTGCTCGAAGCCAAGAAGACCGGCGTCGATCCAAAAGAGACCGGGCGGTTGAGCACGGCCCTGCCCACCCAGTACGAAGGCCTCGACCCGAGCAAAGTGACGATCGACTCACTGATCGACAGCGGGATGTGCATTTGCGGCAGTCCGGACACGGTGATCAGGCAACTTGAGCGGCTGCAGCAAGCGGCGCAGCTCGATCAGTTCCTCGCGATGATGCAGTTCTGGTCGATCCCGCACGCCAAGACGATGCATGCGATCGAGCTCTTCGGCAAACACGTCATCCCGCACTTCCGCGATCGCCAGCCCGCTCAAGCGGCCGCCCCCGCCTCCTAACGAGTCCTACGCAATAGGATGCCGTAGTCGGGCCGCCCGATGCCGTCGCGGTGGAGGCTGCGCCGGCTTTTCGATGAGCGCGCGTCAGCCGAGGGGCAGTTAAGACTTCGCCAACACTTCAGTAATCCGTTCGCTGGCGACAGCGAGCCAGTTGAAGGCTTTGAACGGATAAACCAAGGCGGCCTCGAACTGTTCGCGAACGACTGGCAGCCCGCGATTTAACGCGTCTTTCAGAAGGAAAACCGAGTAACCGCAAGCTACGAACAAGTCGTAAAGGGTGCCGGCGGTATAACCGAAGGCGGGCGGTCCGGAAGGTCCGCACTCGAACAGAATGGTGGGGCGATCGCGCGTGAGAAATGCAGTTGCCCCCCGCAAAACGAACAGTTCCGCCCCTTCGACGTCAATCTTAAGCAGATCGAAGCGGCGATCCTTGGGAACCGCATCGTCAAGTCGGACGCAGGTGACGTGAATTCGTTCGAAGTGGCCTTCACCATGCCGCGCGAGCCCACTGAAGCCGGTGGCCGCGAGATTTATGTAGAAGTCTTCAGCGCCGGCGTGGTCAGACAGCGCCACCTCAAGCACGTCAACCTCAGGGAACTTGCGGCGTAAGAACCGGACCTTTGCGGGAATCGCCTCGACCGCGACATGGTGGCCGGCTGGCGCCAGACGGCAAAAGCGGCTCAACATTGAACCGTAGTGGCAGCCGACGTCAATGCAGTTGCCGTCTCTACGCAAAATTTGCCTCAGAACCGCATCGATTCGCTGCTCTTCGGCATAGATCTCACGCAGCTCTGGAAATCGCCGGCGACGAGGGTACTCGAGTAAGTTACGCAGACGGCGCAGCGGCTGCTCTAAAGGAGTCCGGATGAACTCGTATTTCAGTTCGACTAATCGCACCTTGGATCAAGGTTACCGCAGAGGATCAGGTGAGTCCGCCGTAGAGAGAAAATCCGCTTCGGTAGAACCGAATTCCTAGAGGTGCGCCGGTATTATACAGTTGCGGGCATGAGCCCTTCGCATCTAATGCAGGGCGCGGCTGAGGTGGGTGATCTCGGCGCGGGCGCGGGCTAGTCGGAGCGCTTCCTGGGCCTCTTGGTAGCCCGGATCGTAAAAGCTCATTTGCGCAAGTTTCGCTTCGGCTGCCTGAACTTCCGGCGCCGCGGCGACAGGATCGACTGACGCCAACGAGACCGCTTCGGACGCCAGCACGGTCATCGCGCCGTCTTTCACTTCGGCCAGCCCGCCGGAAAGCAGGAACTCCGAGGTTGAGCCGTCGGCGAGCTTGAGCGTGATCACGCCCGGCTCGAGCGACGTAATGAAGTTGATGTGGTTCGGGAGCACGCCGAATTCACCGAGCGCGCCCACCGCCGTCGCCTGCTCGACCGGCCCCTCATAAATGATACCCGTCGGGCTCACGAGCTTGAATGGAAAGGTTTCTGCCATTGAGGATTAACGCGCTTCGCCGCGGGCGAGGCGTTCGGCCTTCGCGCGCGCATCGTCGATCGTGCCGACGAGGTAAAAGGCCAGCTCCGGTAGGTCATCGCACTTGCCGTCAAGGATCTCCTTGAAGCCCCGCACGGTCTCGGCGCGCGTGACATAGGCGCCCGGGATATTCGTGAAGGGCTCCGCGACATGCATCGCCTGCGACAGGAAACGCTCGACCCGCCGCGCGCGCGCCACCACCAACTTGTCGTCGGCGGAGAGTTCGTCCATCCCGAGAATCGCGATAATGTCCTGCAAATCCTTGTAGCGCTGCAGAATCGCCTGCACCTGCCGCGCCACCGCGTAATGCTCTTCACCGACGATTTGCGGGTCGAGGATGCGCGAGGTCGAGGCCAGCGGATCGACCGCGGGGAAGATCGCCTTTTCGAAGATTTTGCGTTCGAGCGCAGTGATCGCGTCGAGATGCGAGAAGGTCGTCGCCGGCGCCGGATCGGTGTAATCGTCGGCGGGCACGTAGATCGCCTGCACCGAGGTGATTGCGCCCTTCTTGGTGGTCGTGATCCTTTCCTGCAACGCGCCCATGTCGGTGCCGAGGGTGGGCTGATAACCGACCGCACTGGGCATCCGGCCGAGCTGGGCCGAGACCTCGGAGTTGGCCTGCACGAAGCGGAAAATGTTGTCGATGAACAGGATGACGTCCTTACCCTGCTCGTCACGGAAATATTCGGCGACCGTGACGCCGGTGAGGCCGACGCGTGCGCGCGCGCCGGGCGGCTCGTTCATCTGGCCATAGACCAGCGCGGTCTTCGAGAGCACGCCCGATTCCTTGAGCTCGCGATAGAGGTCGTTGCCCTCGCGCGAGCGCTCGCCGACGCCGGCAAAGACCGAAACGCCGCCGTGCTCCTTAGCGATATTGTTGATGAGCTCGAGAATGGTGACCGTTTTGCCGACGCCCGCGCCGCCGAACAGGCCGATTTTTCCACCGCGCGAGTAGGGGCATATCAGATCGATCACCTTGATGCCGGTCTCGAGGATTTCGACCTCGATTCCCTGATCGGCGAAGTCGGGGGCCTCGCGATGAATCGGCATCCGGCGCTCGAAGGCGATCGGTCCGGCCTCGTCAATCGGCTCGCCGATCACGTTCATCAGGCGGCCGAGCGTCCCATCGCCGACCGGCACCGAAATCGGGCCGCCGGTGTCGAGCACTTCCATCCCGCGCACCAGTCCTTCGGTCGAGTCCATCGCGATGCATCTGACGACGTTTTCGCCGAGATGCTGCTCGACTTCGAGCACCAGATTGCCGGCGCGATCGTCGATCGACGGATTGCTGACGCGCAGCGCACTCATAATTGCGGGCAACGAGCCGTTGGAAAACTCAACGTCGATGACGTTGCCCAGAACCTGATTGATATGGCCTGCGGTTTGTCCACTCATGGCGTAATTTTCACCTGGGATTGTTTTTTTCGGCGACGCCGCCTAGCTCCGCAGAGCTTCGGCGCCACCCACAATATCCATCAGCTCGCGCGTGATCGTCGCCTGGCGCGCACGGTTCATTTCGAGTGTGAGCGACGCGATCATCTCGGCGGCGTTGTTGGACGCGGCGTCCATCGCGGTCATCTTCGCGCCGTACTCGCTGGCTTCGGCTTCGAGCAGGGCATGGAGCGTCGCGGCTTCGATATAGCTGCGCAGGACGACCGGAACGATTTCACTCGGGCTCGGTTCGACCAGGTAATCGGTGACCGCGATCGGCGCGGAGCCGCCGTCGGTCGTGGGCTGCGCGATCGGGAGTAGTTGCTCGTAAACCGGCCGTTGCGAGATGGCCGAACGAAACTGCGTGTAGACCAGGCCCGCCTCGGCGATCGCGCCGGAGCGCCAACTGCCGAGGATGATCGCGGTGAGGTCGCGCGCGAGACCGATGGTCGCAAGACGCGGCGCGTTGCCGATCCGCTCGCCTTCGAGCGGTTGCCGCGAGCGCCGGAAATGATCGAGCGCCTTGCGCCCGACCGCAAAGAGCTTGAGGTCAGCGCCGGCCTGGCGCTGGCGGCGGACTTCAAGCTCGGCGGCGCGCAGCAGATTCGTGTTGTAACCGCCGCACAATCCGCGGTCAGACGACACCACGATAATCAGCGATGCGCGCGCGGCGTTCTCGGCCGGGGCCGCGACTTCAGGCGCGGAGAGCAGCAGTGAATCAGCGACGCGCTTGAGCGCCTCGTGGTATGGGCGCGCATTGACCAACGCCTCCTGCGCGCGCCGCAGCCGCGCCGCCGCTACGAGCTTCATCGCGCGCGTGATCTGCTGCGTCGATTTGACCGAGCTGATCCGCCGCCGGATTGCCTTGAGTGTCGCCATCGAGTGTTCCGCTCACCCCGCTCAGGCGGCCTTATCCGGCGCAAAACCCTTCATGAAGTCGTCGAGCGCCGCCACCAGCTGCTTGCGCAGATCGTCGCCGATCTCACGCTTGGTGCGAATCTCGTCGAGCAGTACCTTGTGATGCGCGTCGATAAAGCTGTAGAGCTCGCGTTCGAAGAGCTTGACCTGCTCGACGGCGATCTTGTCGAAGTAGCCTTCGTTGGCGGCAAAGATAATCAACACTTCCTTCTCCATGGGGAGCGGATCGTATTGATTCTGCTTGAGCATCTCGGTGAGCCGCGCGCCGCGATTGAGGAGGCGCTGGCTCGAGGCGTCAAGGTCGGAGCCGAACTGCGCGAAGGCTGCCATCTCGCGATACTGCGCAAGATCGAGCTTGAGGGTCCCGCCGACCTGCTTCATGGCTTTGACCGCGGCCGAAAAGCCGACGCGCGAAACTGACAGGCCGACGTTAACCGCGGGCCGGATTCCCGAGTAGAAAAGATCGGCGTCGAGCACGATCTGGCCGTCGGTAATCGAGATGACGTTGGTCGGAATGTACGCGGAAACGTCGCCCGCCTGCGTCTCGATAATCGGCAGCGCCGTCAGCGATCCCCCGCCGAGCTCATCGGACATGCGCGCGGCGCGTTCGAGCAGGCGCGAATGTAAATAAAAGACGTCGCCAGGATAGGCCTCGCGGCCGGGCGGGCGGCGCAACAGCAGCGAAAGTTGCCGATACGCCTGGGCGTGCTTGCTCAAATCGTCGTAGACCAGCAGCGCGTGGCGGCCACTGTCGCGAAAATACTCACCCATTGTGCAGCCGGAGTATGGCGCAATAAACTGCAACGGCGCGGCTTCCGACGCGGTCGCGGCAACGACCGTGGTGTACTCCATCGCGCCATAGCGGTTGAGCTTCTCGACCACCTGGGAAACCGTCGAGCGCTTCTGCCCGATCGCGACGTAGATGCAATTTACGCCCTGGCCGCGCTGATTGATGATCGTGTCGATCGCGAGCGCGGTCTTGCCGGTCTGCCGATCGCCAATGATCAGCTCGCGCTGACCGCGGCCGATTTGCAGCATCGAGTCGATCGCCTTGATCCCGGTCTGGATTGGCTCCTTGACCGGTTGGCGTTTGATGATCCCGGGCGCCTTGATTTCGATCCGCCGGCTCTCGCTCGACTTGATCGGGCCCTTGTCATCGATCGGCTGGCCCAACGCGTTAACGACGCGCCCGAGCAGCGCCTCACCGACCGGGACTTCGGCGATACGGCCGGTGCGTTTGACTTCGTCGCCCTCGCCGATCGCATCCGGGTCGCCGAAGAGCGCCGCCCCGACGTTGTCTTCCTCGAGATTCAGGACCATCCCGAGGATGGCGTTGGGGAACTCGAGCAACTCGCCCGAGGCCGCGTTCTGCAGGCCGTAGATGCGCGCGATACCGTCGCCGCAGGAGAGCACTCGCCCCGTCTCGCGCACGGCGACCGAGCCTTCAAAGCCTCGAATCTCATTGCGCAGAATTTCGCTGATTTCCGCTGGTCTAATATCCGCCATAAAAGTAGTCCGCCAATAGTTTCTGCAAAATATCTCTGATCGGCTGCAAATCTAGCCGGCGAGCCTGCGCGCCGCTTCCGCGAGCCGGCTTGCGAGGCTGCCGTCGTAGGTTTTGCCTTCGAGTTCAACGACCACGCCGCCAATCAGCGCGGCGTCAAGGTTCAGGGTTGGAAGGATTTTTTTGTGGGAGATTGCTTCAAGTCCCGCAACAATTCGCGCTAGCGTTTCGTCGCTTGGGGCTTGTGGAAACGTCAGGGTTGCCCGCGCCCGCACCATCAGATCATCGAGCATCCGCCGATAGGCTTCCGCGACCGCCGGCAGATCATCGATACGGCCGTGGCGTGCAAGGACGGTCGCGAACGAGCGCATCGGATAGCTGAGCTCGAGTTTTTCGCCAATTTTCGCCAGAGCCTCGCTCTTCGCCGACGGCGCAATCTCCGGCGACGCGAAGGCGACGCTGATTTCCGGCGCCGCGACAATCCGAGCTAGCCTTTCAAGCTCCGCACCCCAGGTTTCGAGCTGTGCAGGGTCACTCGAAAGGCCGAGCATGGCCCGCGCGTAGCGCTTGGCGACCTTCGAGCTTCTCATCGAGGCGCCTCCTCGCCGAGTTTGGCGACGAAGCGATCGAGCAGACGAGCCTGATCGGCCGGCTGGAAGTCGCGTTTGACCAGCTCCAGCGCGAGACGGGCGGTCGCGCTCGCGAGCGCCTCGCGCAGGCGTCGCTGACCGCCCTCACGTGCGGCGTTAACGCTAATCGCACTGTCGCGCTTGATTCGTTCGGCGGTCTCCCGCGCGAGTTCGTCGAGATGTTTGATTTGGAACGCGGTCTCGGTCGCGAGATCGGCAGCCAGACGGCTCTTCTCGGACGCGAGCCCGGCAGTCAGGTCGGCGGCGCACCGCGCGAGCGCCTGCGCGTCTTTGAGCGCGGTTTCGGAGCGGCTCGCGGTTTCGCGGATCGATTTGGCGCGGTTCGTGAAAAACGCGGAAATTTGTGGTCCGCCGAAGTAGCGAATGACCCAGAGAAACAGCCCAAAATTGATGACGTAGAAGATCAGCGCCGTCCAGCTCCCCGAAGCCTCAGGCCCTTCGGCGGCGAATGCGCAAAGCGGGCATAACAGCACCGTCACAACCGCGATGATTGTGTGAAGTGATTGGCGTTTCATCTAATTGTCGAGACTGGGCTGCGAGCCATTGCCGGCCGGACGTTCGAGCACGCGCGCGGCGAGCTCAGTCGCCAGGGCGCCAGCTAGCTCTTCCAGTTGTTGCGCGGCGGCGGCGAATTCCGCGTCGATTCCCGCGCGGACCTTTTCCAGCTCGTCCCGCGCCGCGGCGCGGGCGTTTTCAATCAAGTGCGTCGCCTGTTCGGTCGCGGCCCGCCGCTCCTGTTCGCGTGAGGCCAAGGCGGCGCGCCGGACTTCGCTCAACTCGTGCTCGCGACGTGCCAGCACTTCGCGCTCCTCGCCGAGCAGCCGCTCGGTCTCCGCGTGCAACTCGTTCAGCCGGCGTTCGCGAGCGCTCAGCAAACGCAGAAACGGTCCGAAAAAAAGCCATCCGAAGATGACCCAGAAGATCAGAAACGAAATTACCAGGGTTCCGAGGATGCCCCAGTCCGGCGGCAGATGCATTTACAGTCTCAACTCCACCGGCAGACGGTAACTGACGCCGATGTGAGGAGCAAGACTATTGGCGCAGTGAAAAAGTGAAAAACGGCTTCAGGCCTGCTTTTGCCCGACCGCCTGATTCACCGGGCTCACCTGATTCACCGGGCTCAGCCGCTCCTCCTTCGGGAACATCGTCACCTTGCGTTCGTCGCGCACGCCCTCCGGCGTCATCGAGCAATGGCCCTCGAAGGTTGCGCCCTCATGAACCACCAACACGGGCGCAGCCAAATTGCCGATTATCCTGGCGGAAGGGCGAATCTCGATCCGGTTGCTCGCGGAGATGTCGCCGCTGACTTTGCCCGCGACCACAATCGAGGCGGCGCGGATCTGCGCTGTCACGACCGCGGTCTCGCCGATTGTCAGGCTGTCCTTGGCGTTAATCTCGCCATCCACCTGCCCGTCGATGCGGCTGGGGCCGTCGAAGGACAGCTTGCCGCTGATCTTCGATCCGCCGTCGAGATACGCGCCTGCGGTGGAAGGCGCGACGCCCGCGCGCATCGAGGGCTTCTCCGGGCTACTCGCGACGGCAGGGGTGGCCGATGGGGGTGTAGCCTGCACCAGCGGAGCGGTCTTTGGTAGAACTTCCGCCCGCGCGTTCCGATCCTGTTCCTTGTTATTGAATAATGCCATCGTGCTGAACTCCTTGCTCGTAAACACGGCGCGGGAACACTGATGGATCGGCGCGCAACCCAGCCGCCTGCCTCCGGTCTTCCCCCCTTGATTCGCTATTAGACCATAGGCTGGATCGAGTCAAATTGCTACACGCGATCATGCTGCTGCCGAACGCCGAATGATCTGTGTTACGCTGCCCCAATGGAGGATTAGTAATGGCAACGATTCCCGAGAATTACCTGGACCTGCTCGGCGCCAAGAAGGCTTTCGCGAATATCGCGACAGTCCTGAAGGACGGTTCGCCGCAGGTCACCCCGGTATGGTTCGACTACACCGGCGGCAAAATCCGCGTCAACACGGCGCGCGGCCGCGTCAAGGCGAAGACGATGCGGATGGGCGCGCCGGTTGCGCTCGCGATCATGGACCCGGAAAATCCCTACCGTTATCTGCAGATTCGCGGCAAGATCGTCAGCGTCTCCGAGAACGGCGCCAACGCCCATATCGATTCCCTGGCCAAGAAGTACCTCGACCAGGACAAATATCCGTTCCACCAGCCGGGCGACGTCCGTGTGATGTACGAAATCGAGCCGGCGTCGGCGCAGGCGATGGGGTAATAGTTTAACTGATCTCTTTGTTCTCGGCGCTGACCGATGGCCGCGATCGCAGCCTGAGGCGTGGGCTAAATCAATCGGCCCACCGTCGGGGCCCTCTCGACGGTGGTGCCGCATTCAGAGCCGCAGTCTGGGCAGAGGTATTCATATTTGTCGCCGTCGGGCAGAACCAGCAGGAGGCGCTTGCGCACCGGCACCGCGCGCTTGCATTTGGGACAGGCGAGGAGGCTGGCCTCCAGGCGCTCGAAAGCGGCTCGTCGCTGCGGCATATCAATTTAACAGATAATCATGCGCGACGGTCGCCGCAACCGATCGCGGGCCGCTGAACAATTAGTTTATTTCGCGTCGTGGAAAATGATTCCGAGAGTGAAGCGGGCGCCCGCGTCAACCGTCGCGACCCCGTGCCTGACGTTGACTCGGTAATAGCCCCGCGTGCTCCGCATCGGGCGGTAGCGGGTCGCGAATAAAATCGCAGCGCCCAGTTCCAGGCGGACCGCATGGCCGCGCGATTGTGCGCGCGGCCGCTGTTCCATCAGGAGGAACTCGCCGCCACGGTAATCCACCTCGGCGCTCAACATAAAGGTGAACTGCAGCGGGAAGACGACCTCGCCATAAAGGTCCTGATGAAGGCAGTTGTAGCCGCCCGCCGTGTAGCGCAACATCAGCGGCGTCGGCTTGGTCTGCCCGCTCCGATGGCAATGATCAAGGAAGACGTCGAGGGCGGCAGGAAAACGCTCGGCGCTGCGCAGCGCGGCCATCCAGTCGTTGGCGATCGCGGCGACGGCGGGGTAGAGCGTCGCGCGCAGAGTTGCCACCAGGGGCGGAATCGGCGCAGCAAAATACTTGTACTCACCGAGCCCGAAGCGCAGTCGCGCCATATCGACTTTGCTGCGAAAACGGTCGCGTTGGTCGTAGAGCGCGATCAGGCTCGCGCATTCCCCCGGCGTGAGGATCGGCGGGATCATCGCGTAGCCGCGTTCGTCGAGCTCGACGCGAAGCTGCGCCCAGTCGAGTTTGTTCAATGAATCTTGCAACGGCTATCTAAACCCTTGGTTTGGCGCTTCGTGAAATCTCCCAAATTGCGCTGCGCCAGCTTTGCGAGGCGGCGAAAAACCGCCTAAGATTCTTACCTTATCGATGATTGAGACTACCACTAGCTCCGAGGCGGCGCGGGTTTATCTCGAGACCTACGGCTGCCAGATGAATATCGCCGACTCGCAGACGGTCGCCGCGGTGCTGCGCCAGGCCGGCTATGGGGTGGCGATCCGTCCCGAGGAAGCCGACATAATCCTGCTTAATACCTGCGCGATTCGCGAGCATGCCGAGGATCGTGTGATCGGCCGCTTGAGCGACCTCGCGCGGCTCAAAGGCTCGCGTCCGCAGCTCCAGCTCGGGCTGCTCGGATGCATGGCGCAGCACAATCGCGCGGCCCTGATGGCGCGGGCGCCCTGGCTCGACCTCGTCGCCGGGCCCGACACCTATCGGCGGCTGCCCGAGCTGCTCGGCCGCGCCCAATCCGGCCCAGCGCAATCCGACTTCGCAGTTGACGTGCGGCTCGATCGCGGCGAGACCTATGCCGACATCTCGCCTGACTACGAGTCAGGCGTGCGCGCCTATGTCACTGCGATGCGCGGGTGCGATCGCTTTTGCACCTTCTGCGTGGTTCCCTACGTGCGCGGGCGCGAGCGCAGCGTGCCGCCCGCTGATCTCCTCCGCGAAGTTCGCGCGCTCGCCGCGCGCGGGGTCAAGGAAGTCGTGATGTTAGGCCAGACCGTCAATGCCTATCGCCACGATGCGACCGATTTCGCCGCGCTGCTGCGCCGGCTCGCGGAGGTCGACGGCATCGAGCGGATTCGTTTCACCTCGCCCCATCCATGCGACATGACGCCGGCGCTGATCGCCACGATGGCGAGCGAACCCAAGGTGCAGCCGTACTTGCATCTGCCGCTGCAATCGGGCTCGGATCGGGTGCTCGCTGCGATGGAGCGCGGCTATACGGTCGATCAATATCTCGACCTCGTCGCGCGACTGCGCTCGGCGATCCCCGACCTCGCGCTCTCGACCGATATCATCGTCGGCTTTCACGGCGAGGAGGAGCGCGATTTCGCGGCTACGCTCGAGCTCTTGCGCGCGATTCGCTTCGACTCCGCTTTCTCCTTCAAATATTCGGTGCGCGAGCACACGCGCGCCCATCGCCTGGGTGATTCCGTGAGCGAAGCCGAAAAGGGCCGCCGGCTCGCCGAGGTCATCGCGCTTCAGGAGGAGATTGCGCTGGAGCGTAATCGCGCCCTGATCGGCCATAACTTTGCCGTGTTGGTCGAGGGTCCGGCGCGGCGCGGAGCCGGAAAGCTTGCGGGCAAGACGCCGCAATTCAAGACCGCGGTGTTTAGCGGGACGGCCGCAATCTCCGCTGGCGATTCGGTTCAGGTCCGAGTCGAAGCGGCGACCGGCCATTCGCTGATGGGCGCGATCGTCGCAAGTGCGCAGTGATTACCGCCTGAGTCCTTTACTCCGCGCGGTTGCCGTAAGACATTAGGCCTCCGGTAGCTGCGGATGGACGGAATTTTTCAGGCGATCGCCAAGTGGCTCGGTGAACGGTTCGCGCCGATGCGTCAGCGGCGCTGGGTCCGCCGCGTCGCCATCACGCTGCTGGTCGTTCTGATGCTCTATGGTCTCGTTGGCTTCTTCGGCGTGCCCTACGCGCTCCGCCGTATCCTCACCGGTCAGGTGGCGACGGCGATTCATCGGCCGGTGACCGTCGGCAAGATCAGCTTCAATCCCTATCGGCTGCGGCTCGCGATCGATCAACTGCACATCGGTGATCGTGATCCGCAACTCCCGTTTGTCGATCTCGGTCATCTGCGGGTCAAGCTTTCATGGTCGTCGCTGCTACGGCTCGCGCCGGTCGTCGGTCAGGTGACGCTCACGCAGCCGGTCTTTCATCTGGTGCGCACAGGAGAGCAGGTCTTCAATTTTTCGGATTTGATTGCCCAGCCGAGTCCGCCGCCGCGCAAGCCGCCGGCGCGCAAGCCGTTGCGCTTCGCGATGTCGAATATCGAGCTGACCGGCGGCGCGATCTACCTTGACGATCAGGTGCTCAAGCAGCACCACACCGTCGAGCATATCCGGTTGGGCGTACCGTTTATCGCGAATCTTCCGGCCGACGTGAATATCTTCGTCCAGCCGCTTCTCCGCATGGTCGTCGATGGCAGTCCCTTCCGGCTCGACGGCAAAGCCAAGCTCTTTGCGCACACCCAGGAAACCATCGTCGATCTGAGTCTCCATCAGCTCGACCTTCCGCGCTACGTTGCCTACGTCCCCGTCAAGCTGCCGATCAAGCTGCCCAAGGGGACGCTCTCGGCGCTCCTCCATCTGCACTTCATTAACGACGTGAATCAGCCGCACATCAGTCTGGACGGCGGTTTCGCCCTGGATTCGCTCGAACTGCATGACGCGGCCGACGCGCCTTTGCTCAGCCTCGGTCATCTGGCGACGGAGTTGGATCAGATCAAGCCGCTCGAGCGGGTGATCCATCTGAAACGGATCTATATCGATGCGCTGAACGCCCATCTGACGCGCAACGCCGACGGTACGACGAACCTGCCGCCGATCATCGGAAGCGCCGCGCAGCCCTCGAAGGCGGCCACGCCGAGCCCGTCGTCAACGCCCACGCCGTCGATTCAGCCGACGGCGACGCCTACGCCCCAGGCCGCCGCGGCGCCGGTCGCGTCACAAGTCCAGGTTGCCGCACCGGCGGCGTCGCCAACCCCACCGACTCCGCGCGCTTCCCCGGGCGGCAAGGCGCCGCTGGATTTCGCGCTGGGATCGTTTGAGCTGGCAGACAGCGCGATCGAGGTTACCGATCGCAGCCAGCCAACACCGGCCGTTGCGACGCTGAATGCGATCCACGCGACGCTCGGCAATTTGCGCACGGTCGGCGAGAGCACCGCCCCCTATGATTTGAAGGCGAACTTTGCGGGCGGCGGCACGCTCGCCGCAAAGGGCGGCCTCGAACTCTCACACAATCGGGTGACGACGGAGGCGATGCTCGACCAGGTTGACCTGCCGGCGTTGAAGGCCTTTGCTGCGCCGATCCTCAACGGCGATCTGGCGGGCGGCAAACTCACCGCCAGCGCGTCGGTCAAGACCGACTTTGCTCCTGGCGCTGTCAATCTTCACGTCGAGCCGGCGAGCGCGGCGATCGACAATCTGGAGCTGCACGGCGGCGATCCGAACGAAAATCCGCTGGCGTGGACTCGCTTTGCCGTCGCGGTGGGACAGCTTGATCTCGCGACCCATCAGGCGGTGATTAACGCGGTGACTGCCGACGGGCTCAAGCTCTTCGTCAAGCGCGACCAGCAGGGGCAGCTCAACCTGCAATCGTTGATCCGTGCGACGCCACAAGCTTCACCAGTTGCGCCGCCGGCGCCGGTCGTCGCCGCGCGCGCGCCCCGGCGCGCGCTCACGCGCGTCGTGAAAAAACCGGTCGCCGTGTTATCACAGGGGGCATCGCCTGGATCTTCGCCCGCGCCGGGCTCCACCCAGCAATGGCAGTATCGAATCGATTCAGTCGTTGTGGACAAGGCCGAGATTCACTCGCTCGACGAGCGCGCGGCGCGTCCGGTGAAACTCGACGTCGTGCCGCTCGACCTCAACCTGAAGGCCATCTCGAGTGACATGAGTAAGCCGATTGCGGTCGAGGCCGACGGCGTCGTCAACGGCAAGGGCAGCTTCAAAATCGACGGGACGGCAATTCCTGCGCCGCTCGACGCCAAGCTCAACCTCGCGACTAGGCGGCTAGACCTGACCGCCGTGAATCCCTATCTCGGCAACCAGTTCAACGCGACACTGGCGGCGGCGCTGCTGACGATGAACGGGCAGGTGACGGCGACTAACCAGCATGACCATCTCAAGGCCGCCTATCGCGGCGATCTGACACTCGGCGGCGTCAGGCTCCTCGATAAGCTCACCCGGGAAAACTTCGCGAGCTGGAACTCGTTCAGCGCCAGCCATATCGCGGCCGAGTATGGCGGCGACAAGCCGCGCATCCGCATCGGCGGACTGGCGCTGTCAAAGTTCTACTCGCGCATCATCCTCAATAGTAACGGCCAACTGAATCTGAAAGACATCGTCTCGAGTCCCCAGGAGGCGCCGAAGTCGCTGACCCGAGTGAGTAACGCCGTGCCAGCGTCGCCCTCACCGACGCCGACACCAACCCCGGCCTCGGCGCCGACGCCGGGGGGCGGTCAAGCCGCGACGCCTCCGCCTGCGCCGAAGCCGCTGCCGGCGGAAATCGCGATTGGCGGTATCACGCTGCAGAGCGGTCACGTCAACTACACCGACAATTTTATTCAGCCGCACTACACCGCCGATCTCACGGCGATCGGCGGCAAAATTGGCGCGTTGAGCACCTCCTCGAAAGAGCCGGCCGACGTGCTCTTGAATGGACTGGTAAACGGCAGCGCGCCGCTCAATATCAAGGGCTCAGTGAACCCGCTCACCCCGCTCGCGTACGTTAATCTCGGCGCCAAAGCCGATGCGATCGAGCTGCCGGGGCTCTCGCCCTATTCGACCAAGTATACCGGCTATCCGATTGTCAAGGGCACGCTGACGGTGGACGTGCATTATCTGCTGCAGGATCAGAACCTCACCGCGACCAATCATATTTTCATCGATCAGCTCACCTTCGGCGACAAGGTTGCAAGCAAGGACGCGATCAACCTGCCGGTGCGTCTCGCGGTCGCGCTGCTCAAGGATTCCAGCGGCGCGATCGATTTGACGATCCCGGTTTCCGGATCGCTGAACGATCCGCAATTCAGTATTGGCGGCGTCATCTGGCAGGTGATCAAGAACTTGCTGGTTAAGGCGGTGACCTCGCCCTTCAGCCTGATCGGGGCGGCGGTTGGCGGCAGCAACGGCGGGGCGGAGCTCAACTATATCGAGTTCGCTCCGGGCTACGCGGTCCTGACCCCGGACAGCCTTAACCGCCTCGCGACCATAGGCAAAGCGCTGACCGATCGTCCGTCGCTTAAGCTGGATATCTCCGGACGGGTCGACCCGCGCGTCGATGAGGACGGACTGCGCGAGGCCAAGGTCGATCATCTGGTGCGCGAACAGCAGCTCAAGGCCGGGGGCGAGTCTGAAAGCGGCGCCGAGACGCCGCTGACGAAGGACGATTACGACAAGTACCTCGCGAAAGTTTATAAGGCGGCCAAGTTCGAGAAGCCGAAGGATCTTATCGGGCTGACCAAGTCGCTCCCGCCGGACGAGATGAAAAAGCTCCTGATCGCCAATCAGAAAGTGAGCGACGAAGACCTCCATCAGCTCGCCGACGCGCGGGCAAATGCGGTCCGCGCGGCGCTGAGTCAGAAGATCGCGCCGTCCCGCCTGTTTATCCTGCCGTCCAAGCTCAACGCCAACGACATCAAAGACAAGGGCAAGACCACCCGCGCTGATCTGTCTCTGGAGTAAAGTCCGAGTAATCTCCGACGGAGCCACTAATTGATCGAGCGGCCTTGGGCGCCGTCCACCGGCACACAGGCCCCGGTGATCCAGCTTGCGCGCGGCGACGCCAGCATCACGACGGCGTAGGCGACCTCTTCCGGCCGCCCGAGCCGTCCGGCGGGAAACTCGTGGCTGAGGAAATCCTGCTCGAAGCCGGGATTGGCCTTGAAGACATTCTCCCAAGTACCCCCCGGATAAAGGATCGAGCCCGGCGCGATCGAGTTGACCCGCACGTTCTTGGGGGCGAGTTCCCGCGCCAGCCCCTTGGTAAAGGAGATCATCGCGGCTTTCGAGCTGTTGTAGCTGATTGGCCCGCCGGCCTCGCGGCCATAGACTGAGCTGATGTTTATAATTGAGCCGCCGCCGCGTTTCTCCATCGCGGCGGCGCACAGCCGTGACAGCCGGACTGTCGAGAAGAAATTCAGCTCGAAGGCCTGACGCCAGGCCTCTTCGTCGAGCTGTTTGAGCGTGCCGACCTTGGCGCCGCCGGCATTGTTGATCAGGATATCAACGCCGCCGAACTCGCTGACCGTCGCCGCCGTCCAGGTTTCCATCGCACCGCGGTCGTTGACGTCCGCCGCCTGGGCAAGCACGCTCGCGCCGGCGGTCTTTAGCTCGGCCGCCGCCGCTTCGAGCGCCTCGCCGCCACGGGCGCAGATGCTGATCCGCACCCCCTCAGCCGCCAGCGCCCGGGCCATCGCACGCCCCAAGCCGCGACTCGCTCCGGTGAGCATCGCCACTTTTCCGTTCAGGTCCAAGTCCATCATTCGCCTCCTGCGGGAATCGGGGCTGCGGTTGACAGTCAGGGGAGCCGCCCCTATCCTCGACTGTCTAGCTGAATTTACGGCGGAGGACTATGGAAATCAGAGTCGAAGGCTCCCTCGATCAGGCGATGCGCGTGCTCAAGCGCAAACTCGCCAAGGAGGGAGTGTTCAAGGAGATGAAAAAGCGGGCTTTCTATGAGAAGCCCAGCGTCAAGCGCAAGCGCAAGCGGGCCGAGGCTCAGCGTCGCCGACGCAAGGAGCAACGTCGCCGGCGCGCTTCTTCGATGTAATTTTCGTCGTTGATTTCACTTTGGTCCGGCCGTCTACGGCTTGCGCAACGGCCTCCAGGTGAAAATCAGTTGCTGGTTGCGGACGTAGGAATCCAGCTCAAAGTGCGGCAGGCCGAAGGCGGCGCGCAGCCGGCGAAACTCCTCGATCGATTGGCGGATCTCGTCCGCCACCGACACTTCATAGCGACCCGATGAAGCCCGAGCACCGCTTATGCGCATCGGCGCGAGGGCCAGACTAACGCAGCCTGCGGTCTGATGACGCGCGAGGGCGCCTTCACCAAACTCGACTCGCACGCAAGCCAGGCAGAGCGCGATCTCGGCGGATCCAATTTTAGACTCATCAGAACGCGACTCGTCGGAACGGGAATCGTCAAACCGCGCAAGGGGAACTCCACATTCCTCCCAGGACTCATGCGCGCGGGTGGTCGAGTAGCGCCGGATGGCGCGCGCCAGTTTGCTCAGCGTAACCTCTTCGGTGTTGGTCGCGAAGTTGAGCATCGTCGCGCCCGACTCGTCCACAACCGTGCCGAGCTGGTCAGCAAGAAATTCTCTCAGGTTGATGGGCAGACGACATTCCAAATGCACACACGAAGGCTTGAACAGGGTTTTTTGCGTGGTTATCGGGTCCGACGCTAGCGCCGCCTTCCGGCCGAACAGTCGGCTCGAGCTCGCCGCAGCAGACGCTGATGAAGCTGCGATTGTCACACGGGAGACTTTCGCGCCTCTTCGTACCAACGGTCCGTTCCGCAAATTGCCTCTCCTTTAGATACAGCCGTTGGTCGCGCGGTCACACTGCCGATTGCGACTTCACCGGCACTCGCACAGTAGATTTCGCCACCCGGTAGCTCGCCTGCGTCATCGTCGCGCGTCCGAGTTTCCCAACAAATCCGCGCCTGCCCCTGATTCGTGGTTTAGCGCGGGGGCAAAGTTGCGGCAATGGGCTGCGACCGGAGTTTCGTGGAAATCAGCTTTGATGCAAGCGAGATCGGGACGAGCGCGTCGCGGCATCAACCGCCGCGTGATGCGATAGATTATCAGAAACGCTTATATCTAAAACTGGCCGCGGTCCGCTGTTGAACGCTCGTTCCAGATTATGGAAGCCGTTGTACGGCATCGATTTGTTGTCGATCAGGCTTTCCGCGAAGTGCCGGACTGGGACTGGCATAGCGCTCTTCTGACCGAATTCAGCGAGCTGGTAAAATTAAAGAAATGAATATCTCGGCATAAGCTGACGCGGTCAGTCTACCGTCGAGTGATAACTTTATTTTGTCGAACCCGCCGAGCTGATTTTGTGGACAACTCGGCGAGGACGGGCGTTAAGTCAGTCGCCCATTGTCTGCAATTTGGCAAAGACGCGATTGCGCAGGGGCTCATCCCAGAGGGCGGAAAGCGGCTGCATGAGTTGGAAGACTTCGAGCACTGCGCGCTGCACGGTGACATCTTCGGCCTGGAGCAGGTCGAGGGCTGCGAAGTAGCGGGCACCCTCGGCGACCATAGGCGGGCGCTCGCCGCGCGTCTGCGGATAGGCGAAATCGAAATTCGCCGCCAGCGTCCACGGCGTGCTGATGACCTCGGCAGCCTTCGGGAAAAATGCGCCCGCCAGACCCTCGATTCCCTGATTTTGCGTCACGCGTTCACTCAACAGTTCCTGAAAAGCGCGCACTTGCAGCGCGGCCGAGGTCATCCCTTGCCCGTAGACCGGATTGAAGCTGCAGATCGCGTCGCCGATTATTACGAAGCCCTCGGGGAAGCTCGGCATCCGTTCGTAGTGGCGCTGGATACTGGTCGGAAAGCGATGATGCGTGATGTCGTCGAGGCGCTCGGCATCCTTGATCAGCTCGTAAAGGCGCGGCGAGGGCAGGGCCTTGGCGAAGGCAAAAAATCCCGCTTCGTCGATAGGTGGGTAGTCGCCGAAGCGCCCGGCCAAGCTGACGTGCCAGACGTCATTTTCGATTTGGAAAATGCCGCCGCCGGCGGGTTGCTGTGGCGGGCGGCCGCCGATCAGGATCATGGGTTCTTCGGCGTAGGCTGCCGGTTTACGGAATTTCGTGCTGGTGTAGGCGAAATCGACGCCGATCGTGGTCTCTTGCGGCGCCGGAAAACCCATCGCGGCCAGCCAGCGCGGAGCGTGAGAGCCGCGGCCGCCCGCGTCGACCACGAGGTCGGCATCGAGCGAATGCGCGGCGCCTGCACGCTCATAACTGACGCCGCGAACACGCCGGTCGGCGTAAGGCAGCGCCTGCACGGCGACGCCGCTCTCCAGCTTAACGTTGGGAATCGCTACGGTCCGCCGCCGCACCAGTGATTCGAGCAGGGCGCGGCTCTGGCTGTGGGCCTCGAGGCCGAGGTCGCGTCCTTCGCGCACTGAGCCGGTGAGGTTGAAGGATTTGCCGCCGGGGGAGTAAAAAGCCAGGTCCATCCCCGGTCGCCAGCGGACCGCCCCGAGTTCGCACAACTCGTCGGTGAAGCCCGGGTAGAGCGCCGCCAGGACCTGCTGCCCACCTTGCAGCAGCGCGTGCAGATGGTTGCCCTGCGGAACAGATTTGTGCAGGACAATGCCGTCGGGCAGCGCGTCGCGCTCGAAGACCGTGACCTGGTCGAAGTGATCAGACAGGACGCGCGCGCTCATCAGGCCGGCCAGACTGCCGCCGATCACGATCGCATAGGCTCCCAAACGGTTCGTCATGTTCGCTGTTGCCTCATCTGTCTCACTTTGTATTCTCGGGGTCTTCGGGAAAGGTCACGGCTCGAGCCGTTCCATCATGCGCGGGAAGGGGATGGCCTCGCGAATATGATGTATACCGCAGCACCACGCCACCATCCGTTCGATCCCCATGCCGAAGCCGGCGTGGGGCACCGTGCCGTAGCGGCGCAGGTCGAGATACCAGTCGAAGGGTTCGAGCGGCAGACCGTGATCGACGATGCGCTGGCGTAAGGTCTCGTAATCGTCCTCGCGCTGGCCGCCGCCGATAATCTCGCCATAGCCTTCCGGCGCGAGCATATCGACGCAGAGCGCAACCTCAGTGCGCGCGGGATCGCGTTTCATGTAGAAAGCCTTGCAGGCCGACGGGTAGCGATGGACCATCACGGGCGTCTCGAAATCGCTTGAGAGCGCGGTCTCCTCGTCGCCGCCGAGGTCGTCGCCCCAGTTAACCATCATTCCTTTTGCCTTCAGGCGGGATATAGCTTCGTCGTAGGTGATACGGGGATAGGGTTTCGTCGCGGCGCATTCGAGCTTGCTCGTGTCGCGTTCGAGCACCTTCAGCTCTTCGCGCCGCCGATCGAGTACGCGCGACAGGATGTAAGCGACGAACTCCTCGGCGAGATGCATGTCGTCGTCGAGCGTGAACCAGGCGACCTCCGGCTCGACCATCCAGAACTCGGTCAGATGGCGGCGCGTCTTGGATTTCTCGGCGCGGAAGGTCGGACCGAAGCAATAGACCTTGCCGAAGGCGAGAGCGCCGGCTTCGGCATAGAGCTGACCGCTCTGCGTGAGATAGGCCTTGCGCTCGCCGAAGTAATCGATTTCGAAAAGATTGGTGGTGCCCTCGCAGGAGGTGGGCGTCAGAATCGGCGAATCGAACAGCACGAAGCCGCGCTCGTGGAAGAAGTCGCGGCAGGCCGCCTCGACTTCACTGCGGACGCGCAAAATCGCGTGCTGGCGCGAGGAACGGATCCATAGATGACGCTGATCGAGTAGGAAGGCGACCCCGTGCTCTTTCGGTGTGATCGGATAATCGAGGGCGGGCGCGCAGACCTTGAAGTTAGTGACTGTGAGCTCGCGGCCGCCCGCCGCGCGCTTGTCTTCGCGCACCAAACCGGTCACTTCGAGCGAAGTCTCCTGGCCGAGATGGTCGGCCTGCGCGAAGGCCTCGGCGCCGAGATCGGCCATCGAGGCGACGCACTGGCAAATTCCGGTGCCGTCGCGGATGAGCAGAAAATGGATTTTGCCGCTCGAGCGCCGGTTGTAAAGCCATCCTCGAATCGTGACCTCGTCGCCAAGGTGACGGCCAAGATCCTCGATATATGATATGGTCATCCCGGTCAGTTTAGGTGGTTGACGCGAGACTGACTACGCGCTGCCCGCGACCGGTGTGGGCCTTCCTGCCGGTTTAGCAGAAGCTCGGCCTTGGTTGAGTTAGCCGCTCTTTTCGACGCCTTGCATTGGATGGACCTTCACCAGTCGATAGTTTAGCAACGGCGATCGCAGCGAGCAAGGTCGCCTTGTTCACGGATACTGCGTCGGCTCCGGCGCTCCACGGCGGACTGGCGTTCGCATCGCGATAGCATTGGCATGCGATTCCAGCGGTGGCTTCAGCACGAAGGTGAACAGTTTTTCACCTGGGGAGGCCGCGTTAACCTTGGGCAGCTCGAAGGGCTGCGCGAACAGCAGCGTCTGGTCTTCGAAGTCCCCGACCTTTACCTGCGGGTCCGGACTGCAGCGGCTCGTGATTTTCATCGTGTAGGTTTCGACGAGTCTCTGCGGGAATACACTCTGCTCTTCGCCCGCTTTCATCCAGATTTTGTATTTGAATTTGAGCCGGGTGGTGGCTCGCGGGCCGATTCCGATGGAAATCGAGGTGTTGAAGCCGTCGCGCCCAATCTGGATCGGGGTTTGCAGCCGTTCCTGGCCGCCTAGTTAGATCGACGTAACCGTCCCGAGCCGCTGCTCGCCCTGCCCGAATTCGTCAGGCTTCAAGAAAATCATCGATTCGTTGAGGGACTCGCGATCCTGCAACAGGTTTTTAATCTGGTAGTCGGTACAGACCTCGACTTCGTAGGCAAGCAGATCGCTCCGGTACTCTCGAATCTCGATTTCGCGTGTGGCGGTTGATGCACAACTCGCCATTTTTACCATTTGCTGGGCGTAGTAGTGGAGCACCGTATCCGGAATGTCCGTTGTTCCGAACAGGATTTTAATGCGGTCATTGAGACTCTTCGCATAAGGGTTTTCGGGCTTTTCCAGCGACACAATCGAAATCGCCAGGCCCACGACGGTGAAGAAAAGCAGTTCTCCGAGCCACGCGAAGAAGACGTCGCGCTCGTAGTCAACCCGATGGGTTGCGGCAGAAGCGTCGATCAACAGCCAGCCGACGAAAATCGTCAGGCCCCACGCGACTAAGAATGCGAGCGCAATCTTGCGCAGCCTTACGTCTTGAAGGTCACGGCGGAAAGTCCATTTCGGCACGACATCGCTCCTGCGCCCGAGCAACCAATGAGCGCGCTGAGTCTATCGTGGACGGCGCGCGACTGCACTAGAATCCCCGGCGATGGTTTCGCTTGACGTGCTGGCCGGCGAATTGCGCCGCTCGATTGACGGGGAAGTCCGTTTCGACGCGGCCGCCCGTGCGCTCTATTCTACCGACGCCTCGAACTACCGCCGCCTGCCGGCGGGCGTCGTCATCCCGCGGCACAACGGCGACGTTATCCGGACCGTCGCGCTGGCGCGCGAGAACGGCCTGCCGATTCTCTCGCGCGGCGGCGGCACCGCGCTCGCCGGTCAGACCACGACCAACGGCATCGTGCTGGATTTCTCGAAATATATGAATGCCGTCCGCGCGATCGATCCGGCGCGGCGGCTCGCGACGGTCGAGCCGGGGGTCGTGCAGGCGCAGCTTAACGCGGCGGCAAGCGGGCATGGATTGTTCTTCGCGCCCGATCCGACGACCAAGGATCGATGCACGATCGGCGGCATGATCGGCAACAATTCCTGCGGTGCTCATTCGGCGGCCTACGGCAAGACAGTCGATAACGTCGCGGCGCTTGAGGTCCTGCTCTACGACGGCGCGCGGCTGACGCTCGGTGACGCGCGGCGCGGCGGCGAGGCGAGCGCTCCGCCGGATGCCCGCATGATCGCACTCGATGCAACGCTGCATCAGCTAGCCGAACGTTACGGCGATCGCGTCCGCGAGCGTTATCCGAAAATTCCGCGTCGCGTCTCGGGCTACAATCTTGATCAGCTATTGCCCGAAAACGGCTTCAATCTGGCGCGCGCGATCGTTGGCTCCGAGGGTACGCTCGCCGTCGTACTCAGCGCGACGGTGCATCTCGTGCCGACGCCGGCGGCGATCGCGCTCGTCGTGATGGGCTTCTACGACGTCTTTGCCGCGGCCGATCAGACGCCGTGGCTGCTCGAGTATCGGCCCGACGCGCTTGAAGGCTTCGATCATCATCTACCGGATTTTGCGCGGGCGAAGGGAATGGCGGCCGTCGAGTTGCTGCCGGCAGGCCGCGCCTTTCTGGTGATGGAGCTTGCGGGCACCACCGCCGACGAGGTTCGCGGAGTCGCCGAGACGGTCAGACGGCGCGCCGCAAATGTGAAAGCGTGCCGCGGTGCGGTAGTATTGACGGACGCGGCCGAGCAGCGCGCCGTGTGGGGGATTCGCGAATCCGGACTCGGCGCCGGAGCGCTGATCCCCGGCCATCCGCGCACCTGGCCGGGAGCGGAGGATTGCGCTGTGCCGCCGGCGCGGCTCGGTGACTTTCTGCGGCGGTTCGTCCCGATGTTGGCGCGCTACGATCTCGCCGCCGCAACCTACTATGGACATTTCGGCGAGGGTTGCGTTCACTGCCGCGTCAACTTTGATTTCTTCACCGCCGACGGGATCGCGAAGTTCCGCGCCGCGATGATCGATCTGGCTGAGCTGGTGACGGAGTTCGGCGGCTCGCTTTCCGGCGAGCATGGCGACGGCCTCGCGCGCTCCGAACTGCTGCCGCGGATGTTCGGCGCTGAGTTGATCGGAGCTTTCCGCGAGTTCAAACGAGCCTTTGATCCTGCTGGGCGGATGAACCCCGGCGTGATCGTCGATCCCGAGCCGCTCGACGCCCATCTGCGCGTCCGTCCGCTGCCCGATCCGGCGAGCCTGCGCACGCACTTCGATTTCAGTGCGGAGGGCGGACTCGCGGGCGCGGCGCTCAAATGCGTGGGGCTCGGCAAATGCCGTAAGACCGACGCCGGCACGATGTGTCCGTCATATATGGCGACGCGCGAAGAGATGCATTCGACGCGCGGGCGCGCCCACCTGCTCTACGAAGCGCTGACCGGCGGCCTGCGCGACGGGCTCGCGGACGACACGCTCTACCAAAGCCTCGAACTCTGCCTCTCCTGCAAGGCGTGCAAGAGCGAGTGTCCCGCCGCGATCGATATGTCGGCGTACAAGGCGGAGTTCCTTTCGCACTATTACCAGCTCCATCGGCGGCCGCTGCAGGCGAGCTTCTTCGGCCATATCCACGAGTTCGCCCGGATAGCGTCAGCCGCGCCGCGCATTGCGAATCTGTTTTCGAGCGGCCCACTGGCCGGGCTCTCGCGCGCGATGCTCGGATTCCATCGTGAGCGCGCGCTGCCGGTCTTCGCGCGCGAGACTTTTCGCGCCTGGTTTTCGCGCCGCCAAAGTTTGAACGCCTCGGCGCCCGCAGTCGTGCTGTTCCCCGACACGTTCACGAATTTCTTCGAGCCCGCGGTCGCGATTGCGGCGACCGAGGTGATGGAGCGGGCGGGCTTCCGCGTCGTCATTCCGGCGCGCGATCTATGCTGCGGCCATCCGCTCTACGAAGCCGGGATGCTCGATGCGGGACGGGCGCGGCTGGTCGAAGTTCTCGACGTGCTGCGACCCTTTGTCGAGAGTGGGACGCCGATCGTTGGTGTCGAGCCGAGTTGTCTCCTCACCTTGCGCGACGAGTTGCCCTCGATGTTTCCGCGCAGCAGCGCGGCGCGCCGCCTGGCCAGTCAGGCCTTGCTGTTCGACGAGTTCATCAATGCGCAGGCGCCGAATATCGCGATGCCCGCGCACGAAGGGCGAGCGCTGGTCCACGGCCATTGTCATCATAAGGCGCTGGCCGGCATGGGCTCGGAACTCGCCGTGCTCGGACGTGCACGCGGGCTGGTCGTCGATACGCCTGACAGCGGATGCTGCGGGATGGCCGGCGCGTTCGGCTATGGCAAGGATCGTTTCGAGGTTTCGCGCACGATCGCGGAGCGTGTGCTGATGCCGGCAGTGCGCGGCAGCACGCCCGAAACATTGATCATCGCCGATGGATTTGCCTGCCGCACGCAAATTCGGCAATTCTGCTCTGACCGCCATCCGCTCCATCTGGCGCAGGCCTTGAACCTGATGGGCAGCGCCGGCCTCACGGACGGCTGAAAAATCGAGACCGGCTAAAAATCGAGGTTGATCTATATGATGCGCTTGGGAATCACGATTCCGCTCGAAGGCTTTCACGGCCGCCACTTTGGTGAACTGGTGCGCCGCGCCGAACAGCTCGGCTATAGCGACGCCTGGACCTACGAGACTTTTCAGGGCGACGCGATTACTCCGGTCGCGGCGGCCGCGACGATCAGCGAGCGGATGCGGCTTGGCACCGCGATCGTGCCGGTTTTCACCCGCCCGCCGGCGCTGATCGCACTGTCGGCCGCGGGCCTCCAGCAGCTCTCGGGCGGCCGCTTCATCCTCGGCGTCGGCATCTCGACGCCGACCATTGTCGAGAATTGGATGGGCGTGCCGTATCGGCTGCCGATGACGCGCTTGCGCGAGACGGTCGCTGCGATCCGCGCGGCTTTCAGCGGCGAAAAAGTCACGATGGAAGGCAAGACCGTGCGCATCAACGGCTTCCGTTTGGCCGCCCGGCCTGAATCGCCGCCGCCAATCTATGTCGGTGCGCAAGGGGAGCAGATGCTGCGGGTGGCCGCGGAAATCGGCGACGGCGTAATCGTCAACTACATCACGCCCGAGACCTTCGCGAAGATGCTCGCGCCGATCCACGAGGGCGCGCGCAAGGCCGGCCGCGACACCACCACACTCGATATTGCCTGCCGCATCTTGGTCGCGATCGATGAAGATGAAAACGTTGTGCGCGAGAATCTCCGTCGCGAATTGACCGCGTACGTGACGGTGCCGCAGTACAACAAATTCTTCCGCTGGCTCGGTTACGAGAATGAAGCTGGCGCGGTCTTCGACGCCTGGGCTGCGGGCGATCGTAAGAAGGCGCTATCCCTGATGCCCGACTCGATGATGGAGGCGATCTACGTCTTCGGCCCGCCGGCAAAAGTCGCCGCCCGCCTGCGCGAATACGAGCGCGCAGGCATTACCTCGACAGCGTTGCAATTCGTCTCATATGCAAAAGACCCCACGGAAAAGCGCACACGTATCCTGCGCGCCATGGAGACGCTGGCGCAGGCATGGCCGCTCGCAAAATCTTCCTGACAAATTGATCTCGTCGCGACACGCTAAAAAAACGCCCCGCCGTACGGCGGGGCGTTTTCCCAAGTTCAGACGTTAGCTCTAATGCGCGCCGAGTAGCAGCGGCAGCGCCGCGACCAGTGCATTCGTGGTCGGACTGCCATAGGCCGTGTTGCCGTAGTACTGGCTGGCGTTGCCATAATTGCTGTTGCCGTAGTACGGCGCAGCGCCGGTCAGCAGCGCGGAGAGCGGCGAGGAGGCCGGATAGTTGACGCCCTGCCCATAGGCCGCGTTCGGCGCGAAAGCTGACGGACCGTAGGCGGCCGGCGCGTAACCCGGATTGCCATTGTAGCCGATCCGGCGATTGAGCGAGGCGATCCGCTGATCCAGTCCACGCACAACCCCGAGCATCCGATTGGCGCCGCGGTTGTCACCCCGCGCGCGCATCCGGGCAATAATCCCCATCGCGCGCTGGCGACGATTAATCAGCCAGGCGCGTTGCTGAGCGATACCGAGGTTGGCTGGCGGCTGCGCCTGGTACCAGGAATAGGGCGCGCCGTAATTATAACCACCGTTGTTCTGCCAGTACTGCGAGCCGTAGTTGTTAGTCCACCGGCAGCTATCTCCGTCGCCGTCGTCGTCGCATTGATAATTGCGATTCCAACTCGGCGGATAGCCGTTGTTCCAGCCGGTCGGTTGCGGTTGCGCCCAGTAGCGTCGCGGTTCTTGATTGTTGTTCCAGCCTATCGGTCGTGGCTCAGCCCAGTAGCGCCTCGCTCCCTGATTATCGTTGCGGCCATACCAGTTCGGCGCGACTCGCGGCTCCGCATAGTATCGATGTGGATTGAAAGAGGGCTCGGCGGTGGCTAGCCGATGCTGCGCCCAGCCGTTATGAAAGCCCCGGTCGTGGTAGGCGTATGGACGCGGATTGTAGTTGTCTCCACGATGCTTGGCCAAGGCGGTGACGGGCATCGCCATCATCGCTACTCCGGCCATCGCTGAAAGGATTTGCTTACGGGATAACATGATCAGGGACCTCCTTGTGCCTAGACGCATGGGGTCGTCGCCCCGTTTACATGACGTCGTTCGGCAATCTGGGGAGATAACGGAGCATGGACTGTGCCCGCATCTGCTACTAGAAAAAAGGCCCGCCCAGAGGGACTTATTCGCGCAAATTCGGCGGGATGCTCCCGCGCCGCAACGGGCCGGTCTTGAACCGGAACCGCTAGACCGAAAAGGTCGGATTCAAGCTGAACGAATCTTAAGTCTCTGCGACTAAGGGACCGGGGCGGTAGCGAGCAGTCCGGCCGCTTCGTCATAGCCGAGCATCAGGTTGAGATTCTGCACCGCCTGACCGGCGGCGCCCTTGCCGAGGTTGTCAATCGCGGTGAAAACGCACAGCGTCTGCGTGCGGCGATCGAGCGTGAATGACAATTCGCAGAAATTCGTCGCGCGGACGTTGCGCAGCTCGGGCAGCTCACCCGCCTTAAGGATCCGCAGGAAGCGCGATTTCGCAAAGCTCGCCTCGAAGGCCGCGCGCACGTCCTGCTCATTGGTGCCCGCGCGCGGGCGCATAAAAATCGAACTCAGGATGCCGCGCGTGACCGGCAACAGATGGGGCACGAACATCACCGTGATCTCGCGCCCGAGCGCGGCGCCGATCTCCTGCTCCATCTCCGGCACATGACGATGGTTGCCGACTTTGTAGGCGCGGAAGTTCTCGTTGACCTCGGCGAAAAGCTGCTCGACCGCGGCCTGCCGACGCGCCCCGGTAGTGCCCGATTTGGCGTCGATCACGATTGAAGAAGGGTCGATTAGGTCGCGCTTGATCAGCGGAATGATTCCCAGCAGCGCCCCGGTCGGGTAGCAGCCCGGATTCGCAACGAGCCGGGCCTCGCGCAGCTCGCGTCGATGGAATTCGCTGAGGCCGTAAACCGCCTCCTTGAGCAACGCAGGCGCAGGATGATCGGCGCCATAGGTCTGCCGATAGGCGGCCGGATCATGCAGGCGGAAATCCGCGGAAACGTCGATCACCTTGACGCCGGCGCCGACCAGCGACGCTAGAATCGGGGCGCCGATCCGCTCCGGCAGGCACGAGATAACCACCTCCGCGCGGCCCTTGATCGTGTCGTCACGCAGCTCCTCGAAGGGTGGCAGGTCGATGCCGCACAGGTGGCGATAAACCTCTGCCACTTCGCGCCCGGCGTAATGCTCCGACGTGACCATCGCGACCTCGACGAACGGATGGCTCGCGAGGATGCGCACCGCCTCGATTCCCGAGTAGCCGGACGCACCCAGTACCGCGACTTTGACCCGATCAGATGGAGCCATTTCAGGGAACCTCTATCGCTGCGGGAAGAGTTAACGACAGAGCAACGAAATTAGCATCAATCCGTATAGGTATCCAGCTACGCCGCCGCGAGCCTATCAACAGGCGGCATTCCCACGCGAAAGCACATCGCTACTTTCCGTAGCACTAAGCCACTTTGTGTCATTACTGAGCGAAGGCTGCCTAAGCGAAAGCCCGCCCTGAGCCTGTCGAAGGGAATCCCGGATTTTTCGCACAGCTGCCGTTCCGAATGAACCAGCCCAGCTTGTGATGACCTTCGCTAGCGCTTCGAGTATTGAGGACGCTTGCGGGCTTTGTGATGACCGTACTTCTTGCGCTCGACCTCGCGCGGGTCGCGCGTGAGCAGGCCGCCCTTGCGCAGCACCGGCCGCAGCGTCTCCGAGGACCGCACCAGGGCGCGCGAGATCCCATGGCGAACCGCGTCGGCCTGCGCCGATATGCCGCCGCCGCGCACGCTTACGATCGCGTCAAACTGCCCTTTGGTCTCGGTCAGCTCGAAGGCTTCGAGGATGCGCATGCGCGAGGTGTCGCGCGGAAAGTATTCTTCGAGCGTCCGCGCATTGACGGTGATCGATCCCGCGCCGGGGAAGAGGCGCACGCTGGCGACCGCCGTCTTGCGCCGCCCGACGGTTCTGATGAGATTTTTCTTTTCCGGCATCCCTGATTCCTAATACTGAAGTCTGCTGACAGGCGTCGCCGTTCTAAAGCGCCATCGTTTCTGGTTGTTGCGCCGCATGCGGATGTTCCGCGCTGCGATAGACCTTGAGCTTGGTGAAGAGCCGCCGTCCGAGCCGATTCTTCGGCAGCATACCGCGCACTGCGGTTTCGAGCAGCCGCTCGGGCTTGACCGCGAGGATCTTGCCGGCCGTTGTGGTCTTCAGACCGCCCGGATAATCGGTGTGCCGATGATAGAGCTTGTCCACGAGCTTTGTGCCGGTCAGCTTCACGCGCGCTGCATTGATAATGATCACGAAATCGCCGGCATCCTGATGCGGCGTGAAATCCGGGCGATGCTTGCCGCGCAGGACGCTGGCCGCGCGCGACGCGACCCGTCCCAAGGCGCGCCCGTCGGCATCGATCAGGACCCAGCGGCGGCCTTTGAGCGCATTTTCATGCGAGATACTTTTGGTCTGTTCGGTCAGCTTCAACTCTGCGCAACCTTGGCATCGAAGGCGTAAGGGGCACTCGATGCGACATAATCTGGCGGGGCCGATGGGATTTGAACCCACGACTTCCGACGTGACAGGCCGGCGTTCTAACCGGGCTGAACTACGACCCCGCCGCGAACCATACTTTGTATCGTTTCCAATCGCTTGAAACAACCGCCTTGCGGCAGGCGGTTTTGAGTGTCAATCCCAATGCTCCACGCATTTGGTGATTCTGGAATTTGGCTTCTGTAGCCCATGCTCTCCCATACAGACGCCTTTGTTGCAATGGACACAGAAAATCCAAGTCAGACGCAGCCGTCCGAAAATGTGCTCGCATGTCCGGCAGGGGACCGCAAGCTTCTTTTCAATTTTGACCCGATCATTATTTGCTTCATCGAAATCGCTCAGGTCCTGATTCCATGCCATCGAAATGTAGCTCCTTTTAGATTTTCGTCCGTGCGCATCCTATTGGATCACGCTTGCGCTAGCACTTGGAAGTAGCAAGCGGGCGAGCGAGCATTGCTGGTAGGCCGTGTCGCCACTGTGGTGAGCGATTGCCCTTGTGTGACTGTTGCTTCATATACGACAATCATCGCCGCACTGAGGAGAGTTCGCCATGAAGGTAGAGGTCGACCTCGAAATTTGTGTCGGACACGGCAAGTGTTACCTCGCCGCGCCCGAGGTCTTCGAACCCGGCGATGATGTCGGACGCACTCGGATTCTGCGCGAGGTCGGTCCGGACGAGCCGGATCTTTTGCGCAGAACCAAAAATGCGGTCGCCGGTTGCCCCGAGGGTGCCCTTAGGTTCGTCGAAGAAAAATAAACGAGGACAAAATCATGAGCGAGGCGACTGCGATCGCGGCCGGCGCAAACGGCCACAGCTTGTACTCCAATTTCGATCATATCCATCCGCCGATCGGGCCCGATGGCACGCCGAACGCATTTTACGAGGCGCTGCGCGATGAGAGCGTTGAAGCCAACCGGCCGATTGGCTGGAGCGAGGCTTACAACGGCTTCTGGGTGATCACCGGTTACCCGGAAGTGCTCGACGCGATGCACAACACGACCGCATTCTCCAATGATGCGGTCACCTTCCCCAGCTATGGGGTGAACGAACCGCTGATGCTGGCGGGTCAGGACGATCCCGCGCACAAGCGCGCGCGCCTGCTGGTCAACGAACCTTTCTCGCCCGGGAAAGTAGTCGATTTCACCCGCCTGCTGCGCGACAACGTCAACAGTCTGATCGACGGTATCATTCAAAGCGGCAGTGCCGACGTCGCCAAGATCATCGGCAATCCGGTTCCAGCGATCCTGACTGCAGTCATTATGGGCCTACCGGCTGAGCTTGGACCGCGCTTCTTCAGTTGGACGTGGGCGCTTTCGCACGGCAGTTTCACCGATCCCGAAGCCGCTGGCGTCAAGATCAAGGAGATGTACGCCTACTTCGAAAAAGTGATCGAAGATCGGCGCGCCAATCCGGGCGAGGACGTCCTCTCACGCGTCGTGCAGGCCAAGATTGACGGCGACTACCTCAACCAGACCGAGCTCCTCGGCTTCTGCACCACGCTGCTCCTCGGCGGTATCGACAACACCAGCAAGCTTATCGCGACGGCGTTATGGCGCCTCGCCTGGGACCTCGAACTGCGCCATCGCCTCACCCGCGATCCGCGCGTCATCCCGACCGCCATCGACGAGTTCCTGCGCTACTATGCGCCGGCTTCGGTCGGCCGCCTGATCAAGGAAGACGTTACGATAGCTGACGTGCCAATGAAGGCCGGCCAATACGCGATGCTCATGGCGCCGATTGCGAATCGCGACCCGCGCGTCTTTCCGTATCCCGATACGCTTATCGCCGATCGCAGCCCGAACAAGCATCTCGGCCTTGGGACTGGAATCCATCGATGCCTGGGCGCGCACGTCCTGCGGGTAGAGTCCAAAATCGTGCTCGAGGAATTTCTTAAGCGGATTCCCGAGTTCGAGTTGGATCGATCGCAGCCATCAGAGTGGGCTGCGGGTCAAGTCGCCGGCATGGGCACCGTGCCGATCGTCTTCGAGCCGGGCGAACCGCTGAGCAGCGAGCCGCTCAACGAAGGCGTGCGCACCTGGTTGGACCACGCGGCGGGCAAAGAAGCGTTCAACTAAATCGACGCTGGAGTTCGCAGACTGCGGCTAACGCAGGGGCGCGGCCGCGTACGCAAGCCGCCATCCCGCGGCGTCATCGCGAGCGAATTCTTGGGCGTCACCGGGGCTAGTGAACGATTGCCCTTGTGTCACTGTCGCTCCATATACGACAATCACTGAGGGCCAGACCGATGCTGGATCATCGCGGCAGCATCGCGCGGCCGGTAACGACCTACGCCGATGGAAAGCAGCAGCAAGGAGCTCAGCCAACGCCAACACGCGCTCTTGCTGGCGGCGGTGGAGGAGTTTATCGCGAGCGCCGAGCCGGTCGGCTCGCAACATCTGGCGCAGCATCGCTCGCTCGGCGTGCGCGCCGCGATGGTGCGTAACCTGATGGGCGAGCTCGAAGAGGCGGGCTTTCTGACCCAGCCCCATACCTCGGCCGGCCGCATCCCGACCGAACGCGCCTTCCGCTATTACGTCGATCATCTGGCCGCGCCGATTCCGTTCAGCGATCGCGCGCAGATCGAGCTGCATTATTCGGCACCGCCGCTCGACCTCAACGGCGTCATTCGCGATACCTCGCGGCTGCTCGCGCTGATGACCGGGCAGGCCGCGCTGGTGACGGCGCCGCGTCCGCTCGCGGTCACGATCGAGCGGGTGCAGTTTATCCGGCTGCGCGAGCGGCAGGTGCTCGCGGTTTTCGTCGCGGCCGCCGGGCCTATCGAGAATCGGCTTGTCGCCGCCGACCAGGATTATCAGCAGGCGGAACTCGACCGGATGGCGGCGTATCTGAACGAGTCGCTGGCCGGACGCACGCTTGAACAGGCGCGCGAATGGATCGAGAAGAGCCTGCGCGAGGACCGCGCCAATTACGACCGTTTCATGCGCGCGGCGCTGACCCTTGGCGGCGCGGTCACGCGGATCGGCGCCACCGCGGAAGTGTATGTCGAGGGCAGCCTCAAAGCCCTCGAGCAACCCGAGTTTGCCGACCGCGACAAGCTGCGCGAGCTCTTGCGGGCCCTCGAGGACAAGACCGCGCTGCTCGACCTGCTCGAGCGGACGCTGCGGCAGAGTGGGGCGATCGTCTCGATCGGCGCGGAAAACGTCGACGCGCGGCTCGCCGGCTTCAGCGTGATTGCCGCCTCTTACGCCAGCGGTACGACCCCGCTCGGCAGCCTGGCCGTCCTCGGCCCGACGCGGATGGATTACGAGCGCGTGATTCCGCTCGTCACCTACACAGCGAAAGCGCTCTCGCGCGTCCTCGATCACTGAATCTACGCCGCCCGCGACTTAGCTCCTCTCTTCTCAATCCTGCGGGAATATCGCGTCGTCGCCGACAGTCCTAAATGTCTATGAAAAAGCTCGATCGCCAAGGCGCCGGTTCCGACGCAGTCGTAATCCGCGCGGCGCGGCCCGCCGATCTACCGAGCCTGATCCCGCTGATTCGCGCTTATTATCGTTTCGATCACATCCGCTTCAATCCGCGCACGATGAAGCCCGCGCTTGAACGGCTCTTGTGCAGTCCCGCGCTCGGCCGGGTCTGGATCATGCTCGACGGCGCCCGCGCGGTCGGCTATGTCGTGCTGACATTCAACTACGACCTCGAATTTAATGGCCTCGAAGGTATCGTTACCGATCTCTTTATCCACGCCAACTTCCGCGGGGGCGGCCTTGGCCGCCGGGCGCTCGACTTCGTCGATGACTATTGCCGGAAACGCGGAATCGGCACGGTCGAACTCCAGGTCGAGACCGCCAACACGGCTGCTCAGGCGTTCTACCAGAAGATCGGGTTCACGCGGCTCGACCGCGTCGCGATGTCGCGTGATGTTAAACACCAACCGGGGCGTGCGCCAGACTCCATTGATTTGAAAGCTTGACGCAACTTGCAGATTCCTGACCTTGGCCGCGCCTCGCGGACTCGGCCGCCCCCTGTGCTCGCTCCGCACGGCAACTGCGCTCCGCTAGTGCTAGCCCTCGGCGTCGCCGTAGACGTCTGCTTCGGGCGCGTAGTTCTCGAAGCGCGTGTACTGGCTCAGATAGGTCAACTTCGCAGTGCCGGTGGGGCCGTTGCGTTGCTTCGCAATGATCACCTCGGCAACCCCGGGCTCCTTGCTGTCGCGATGGTACATCTCGTCGCGATAGATGAAGGCGATGACGTCGGCGTCCTGCTCGATCGCGCCCGACTCACGCAGGTCGGCGAGTAGCGGCCGGCGATCCGGGCGGGTCTCGACCTGGCGGTTGAGCTGGGAGAGCGCGATCACCGGCACGCGCAGCTCCTTGGCCAGCGCCTTGAGCGAGCGCGAAATTTCGGCGATCTCCTTTTCGCGCGATTCACCGGGACGCGCCGAGCGCATCAATTGCATGTAATCGACGATGATCAGGCCAAGATTCGAGTTGCGCTCGCGCATCAGGCGCCGGCATTTGGCCTTGAGCACCAGCGGTGAGGTGTCGGAATTATCGTCGATATAGATCGGCGCCTCCGACAGCCGCGCCGCGGCCTGCGCGAGCTTGGGGAAGTCCCGCTCGCCGAGAAAGCCGGCGCGGGCCTTCGAGCTGTCGACCCGCGCTTCTGCGCAGAGCATCCGCAAGGCGAGCTGCTCTTTCGACATTTCGAGGGAAAAAAACGCGACGCCGACGGGGGGGTCGGCCTCGGTCGCCGCGTAGGTCGCGAGATTCAGCGCGAGCGCAGTTTTGCCCATGCTCGGGCGCGCCGCGATAATCACGAGGTCGGCCGGCTGCAAGCCCGCGGTCAGCCGGTCGAGGTCGGTGAAGCCAGTCGGCACCCCAGTCACCAGCTCCTTGCGTTCGTAGAGCCGTTCGAGCAGCGCGATCGAGGCCTTGGTGACCTCCTGCATCGTGAAGAAGGCCTGGCGGATGCGCCGCTCGGAAATTTCGAAGATCCGATGCTCGGCGCCGTCTAGATACTGATCGACATCAGTGGGGGCGTCGTAAGCGCCCGAGGCGATCTCGGTCGCGGTCGAGGCGAGGCTGCGCAGGACGGCCTTTTCGCGCACGATCCGCGCATAATGGGCGACGTTGGCGGCGGTCGGCACGCCAGCCGCCAGCTCGGCAATATAACCCGGCCCGCCAATCCCCTCAAGCACGCCGCGCGTACGCAGCGCCTCGGTCAGTGTGATCGCATCGACCGGCTGGTTGCGTTCGACCAGCGCGACCATCGCGCGGAAGATCTCGCGATGAGACTCGCGATAGAAATCATCCGCGACCAGGATTTCGATCGTCTGGTTGATCGCGTCGTTGTCGAGCAGGACCGCGCCCAGCACGGATTGCTCAGCCTCAAGATTCTGTGGTGGAACCCGTCTCAGAATGTCGTCCGCCGCCGCCGCCATCAACCACCTCGCTCCGATGCTCCGGGATACACGAAACCGGACCAAGACCGAAAGCGCGGACCGCGCCGCGGCGCGAAGCCCCTTCCGGAATTGAACATTTTTATGTTATCCGCCGCGCGTCCACCGTCAATCCACTATGCGCGCAGAGTCTATACACACAATTTTGCTCAATCCTGTGGATTCCCCCGCATCCGAGCCAAGCATTTCTTCTCGCGAACGCCAGCCGCCGGCGCGAGTTGTGGAAATCTCATCGTCGCCGGCGCGCGGGAGCTATCGGGCGCGCGAGGATCGGGCCCGCCGCCACGCCAAAAAGAAAGCCGCCGACGTGCGCCCACCAGGCGACCCCGCCGAACATCGGACCGGGCGCGCTGCTTGCCACTCCGGAATAAAGCTGGATCGCAAACCAGGCCAGCAGATAGACGATCGCCGGAATCCGGATTGTGCGGATGAAAATGAAGGTCGTGATCCGCCCGCGCGGAAAGAGTGAAAAGTACGCCCCCAGCACGCCCGCGATCGCCCCGCTTGCCCCCACGACTGCGACCGGCGACGACGGCGCCATCGCGACTGTCGCGAGTCCGGCGGCGACTCCGGCAATCGGGTAGAAGCCGAGAAATCGCCGATGGCCCATTCGCGCCTCGACCGCCGGACCGAAGATCAGGAGATAAAGCATGTTGCCGGCGAGATGGAGCGGCCCGGCATGAAGAAATTGCGACGTCACCAAAGTCGCGAGAATGCTTGCCTCGAGTCCTAGCGGATGCGGCTGGCTCACCAGCGCAGGCACCATCGCGAAACGCACAAGGTCCGCGCCGCTGGACCTCGTTTCCCAGCGCCCGTAGGCGAATATCGCGACGTTCGCCACGATCAATAGGGTGTTGACCGGGCTGAAGCGCCGGACGGCCTCGCTGTCGCGAATCGGGATCATCCGGCGCGATATCAAGCCGGGCCACCGTCGCAAAACGCGCGGCCCGGCTTTTAATGGATCGTTACGCGGGCCAGGGCTTGCCGTAGCTGTCGAGACAGGCCACCTCGCTCACCGGCTTGCGCTGCACCCGGTAGTGATGGCCCTGCGGATAGCCGATCGGCATCAGCGCGTAGGTTTGCACCTCCGCCGGGAGATTCAGGATCGCGCGCACTTCGTCTTCGTAGAAGGCATGAATCGTCGTCAGCGTGGTGCCGAGACCGAAGGCGCGGCAGGCCAGGATGATGTTTTGCACCGCGGGATAAATGCTCGAGCCGGCGATTCGCCCCAGCCCCGCCATCCGCGTCTTGAGGTCGTCCGGCAGGGCCGCAGCCCCGCTCCACATCGAGGCTCTCAGGCACGGCACGAGCAGCACCGGTACCTCGCCCATATGGTCGAACAGATGCATGACGGCCTGCATGAAGCGTTCGTATTTCTTCTCGTCAATATGTTCGGGACGCGGCATCCCGGCGTAAAGCTTCATGAGGATGTCTGAAGTTTTCTTGTACACTGCGCCGAGTCGGCGGCGTTTTTCCGCGTCCTTGACCACGACGAAGAGCCACGCCTGGGTGTTGCTGCCCGACGGCGCCCGGATCGCGGCGTCGAGCACCTTGGTGATGATTTCGTCGGGCACCGGATCGGGCCGGAATTTTCTGATCGCGCCCGCCGAATAGATCGCATCAAACAACGCCATTTCCGCCATAGCTCGCCCTCCTGTCGTCAGTTTTCACAAATTTTTTGCAGCATTAACGGCGCGCTCATTATCCGCAAGCACGCTACCGCAGCTTAACGATTTTGTGCTGGATCGCGTAACGCACCAGGTCGGCGGTGGTGCGTAAGTTGAGTTTGCCTTTGAGATTGTCGCGATGCACCTGGGCGGTCTTGGGACTTATCCCGAGCTGCGCCGCGATCTCCTTGCTGGTCGCGCCGTGACCGACCAGCCGCAGGACGTCGCGTTCGCGGTTCGTCAGCCGGGGCTCACCGTCGGGACTGGGCGCCGGGTCACTGATCCGCCGCAGCAGCAGCGGCGCAACTGAGGGACTCATGTAGCGCCCGCCCGCACTGACCGCGCGCACCGCGCTGAGCAATTCGTCGGGGGCGTCGGACTTCAGCAAATAACCCGCCGCGCCCGCGGCGGTCAACGCTTCAACCACGTCCTTTTCCTCGTCATAGGCCGACAGGAGAATTACCTTGGCGTTGGGCGCCGCCTGCCGCAGCCGGCGCGTCGCGGCAATTCCATCCATCCCCGGCATCTCGAGGTCCATCATGACGACGCGGGGCCGGGTCTTCGGCGCGAGCGCCAAAGCCGTCTGCGCATCGGCCGCCTCGGCGACGACCTCGCAGCCGGACTGCTCGAGCAGTAGGCGCAGCGCCGCCCGCACGATGTGATGATCGTCAACGATCATCACGCGCAGCCCTTTAAGTTCTTCCCCCATCAGCGCTCCGGCACCTCCGCAGTAAGCCGCGTGACGCCGCCGAGCCGTTCGAGCCTGAGCGCACCGCCCATCAGCTTGAGCCGCTCGCTCATTCCGGCCAGCCCCATCCCGACGTTGCCATCCACCTTCAGCGTCAGGGCTTTGCGCGCCGCGATGCCCCGGCCGTTATCGTCGATCCGCAGGAAGATCCGGCCGCCCCGGCGTTCCGTACTGATTTCGGCGCGGGTCGCCCCTGAATGGCGTATCACGTTTGAAATCGCCTCTCGCGCCACCTGGTAACATAGCTCCTGAAGCGGTCGCGGAATAGTTTTGGTCCATTCCGGATGGAGCAGGCGCGCCTTAATACCGGCCTCGGCCAGACGATGGATTTCGAAGCCGATCGCCTCGCGGAGCGTCGAGCGGCCCAACGCGGCCGGCCGCAACTCCCGCACGCGCAGGCGCAGCGCCTCGTCGAGCTGCTTCAAGACCTCGCGCGCTTGTTGCGGATCGGCGGTTAGCGCGAGCCGCGCCGCCGTCAGCAACTGCGCCAGATGGTCGTGCAGATCGCGCGCGATCCGCGCACGCTCGCCATCGATCGCGCTGAACATCCGCATCCCGAGGCTGCGCACCAGGCTTTGCAATCGCGCAGCTTCCTGCTCCGCCAGCCATCGCTCGACGATCGGGCCGAGCGCAAGCCCCAGCCGTTCGAGGCTTGCGAGCACTGTCGGCGCGATCGCGCCGCTTGCCGCCAGAGCAATTGCGCCTTTGGAGAGCGGGACGCAGACGTACACAGGAAAAGCTGAAAATATCCGATCTTCTTCGACAGGAGGCGCAGAGCCGGCGTCGCGCTCGCGGACGGTGACAACGTTACGGCGGAGGCACTCGGCGAGTGCGCTGTTCGCGCCGAGAGCCGTGATCCGCGTCAACGCCGTTGAAGCGGCGGCCACGCGTAGTTCGCCCTCGATTACGGCTGCAACCAGCCACGAGCCAAACGAGCCGAAGCGCGCGACCCGCTCTCCCAAACCGGCGAAACGGCGTTGCGGCGGCAGCTTCAGGCAGTCGGCGACTATCCCTTGAAGCGCCGCGCGCTCTGCCGCGATCGCCGTCAGCTCATCCTGTGCCGCCGCGAGCCGCTCGCCGCTTGCCGACGCCTGCTTTTGCCAGAAGGCCCGCGACGTCGCGAGCTCGTCCATGGCGAGGATCTCGCGTGCCCGGTCGTAGACCAGCCGCGCGAGCGCCGCAACGTCGGCAGCGCGCCGGCCCACCGGCACAAGCGCGATCGTCGTAATCGGAGTGCTCGACAGTGCGAATCCCTGGAGCGCGCAATCGTCAGCCAGTCGCGCCTTCGCGATTGCTGCAAGCTGGCCGGGCTCAAGTTTGACGATTGCGTGCGCTGGAAGATGCTCGCTTTGACGCGCGACCAGCGCCAACAGTGAATTCAGAGCCGCCCGCGCAAAGATCTGATCCGCCGCCTGCACTATCCCCGCGTCAATCGCGCGCCGCCACGCGATTACACAAGCGACGCCGTCGCACGCCGCTCGCGCATTGGCGGCGAGCTGCTGCAGCCCCACGCTGAGTTGCGGCGCATCACCGGCGAGATTGTCGTGCGGCGGCGCAGTTGCGGCAGCGGGCGAAAGGACTTGCTTCACGACCCTCCCCCAAGGGCGCATGCGTTAGTGGCTGGGACTATTCGGGTTTGGACTATTCGGCGGCCGCGCCAGCACTGCACCC
This sequence comes from Candidatus Binataceae bacterium, assembly GCA_035308025.1. NCBI lineage: Bacteria > Candidatus Binatota > Binatia (SeqCode) > Binatales (SeqCode) > Binataceae (SeqCode) > Binataceae bacterium (SeqCode). The sequence continues at coordinate 136,365 of DATGHL010000012.1, read as the reverse complement.
AGCGCCTGCATTTCCGTTCCGAAGCGCGGCCAATCACCCTGCTTGAGCGCGTCGAGCGCGTGCTGGTAATGATCAGTCGCGGTAGTCAGATCACTAACGCCGGCCGTCGCCGCGGTTCCGCTCACGACCGCGACACTTGCGGCCGGCGCTGTTGCGGACGGTTTCAGCGCAGCCGGCGTCTCGCCCTTGAAGAGCTTCGCCAGCGTCGATTCCAGATCATCGCCCATCACGATGCGATCGCTGTACGAAGCGATCACGCGCTTTAATTCCGGCAGTTGCCCGTTCGACGCCCGAATGTAGAGCGGCTCGACATAAAGCAGCGCGTCCTCGACCGGAATTACCAGCAGGTTGCCGAGCAGGACTTTCGAGCCCATCTGGTTCCACAGTGAGTATTGCTGCGAAATTTCCGGGTTCTGATTTATGCGGGCCTGAATCTGATAGGGGCCGTAAAACAATTTGTCTTTGGAAAACTCAAATTCAAACAGATGCCCATAGTCGGCGCCGTCACAGCGCGCCGCCAGCCATGAAATCATATTATCGCGCCCCTGCGGCACCATCGGGAGCATCAAGATATACTCAGCCTTGGTCTCTCCCGGCAGCCGCATAATTACGTAATACGGCTGCATCGGCATGGTCTCGTCCGAGTAGTTTTCGCGCGGGAAAGTCCAGACATCCTCGCGATTATAGAAAACCGCCGGGTCAGTCATATGGTAGGTGCCGTAGATCTCCGCCTGAATTAGAAAGAGCTGCTCGGGATAGCGGATATGGGCGCGCAACTCGGGCGGCATCTCGGCCAGCGTTTTGAACATGGCAGGATAGATTTTTTGCCAGGTCCGGATAATCGGATCCGCCGCATCCGAGACATAGAAAGTGGTCTCGCCGGTGTAGGCATCCACCACCGCTTTCACGGAGTTTCGAATATAATTAATCTGGTCGCGATTCCGCTGCGAGTAGGGATAATGATCGCTCACCGTATAGCAGTCAGTTATCCAGTAGAGCCCGCCATCATGCACTACCATGTAGGGATCAGGGTCTTGAAGCAGAAATGGCGCGAGCGTTGCGATGCGATCGGTGATATTGCGGCGCAACAGGATTTTGCTGTCGGCGATTATATTGTCGGTTAGCAGCAGGTTCACGTCGCGATAGTAGAAGCTGAACAGCAGCCGGCGCAAAAAGCCGCTAACGGGAACCCCGCCGCTGCCATGATAGTAGCCGAACGCGTTGTCGTTGCCGCGCGGATAGTCAAATTCGGGCGTCGCCGAATTCACCACCGCATAGTTGTCCGCCGACTCGCCGTAGTAGATGCCGGGCTGCGAAATCTTGAGGTCAATATCTGATTGCGGCGGTATATTCTTGATATAGAGCTGCGGCAGCCCCTCCTGATCTTTGGTGTTCACCGGGCTCATCACGAGCCCGTAGCCGTGCGTGAACTTGAGATGGCGGTTGACCCAGGTCTGCGCGTTCTGCGGCAGCAGCTCGAGGTTCAGCTCGCGGCCGGAGAGCATCACCTGAGTCTCCTCGCCGCCGAGCCAGTAACGATCGATATCGACGTCGCGAAAGTTGTAGTACAGGCGGATTTCCTGCAACTGCTGATAAGTCGCGATCAGCGGACGCGGATCCCACAGCCGGATATTCTTGACCGTGGTCGCGTCGCGTTCGAGCGACGCCGCGGTCAGTTGGCCGGAGCCCTGGAAGGGCTTAACGTCCACGGCGTCAAGCTGATAGGCCGTCCGCGTCAGCTTGATATTGCGCGCGATGTAGGGCTGCTCGATGCGCAGCTCGTCAGGCTTGACCCGCAGGCGTTCGATCACTGGTCCAATCAGGTTCAGAATGATCGCCGGTGCAAACACCACGATCGCCGCGGCGACGGCCTGGCGCGGATTACCTTCGCGCGCATTCGCGATACAGATCGCGGCTGCGGCGACCGCCAGCACCACAAGCACCCACAAAGCCGGCTTCCATAAAACGTCATCGACGTAGCGCAGGCCGAAGACGATATCGTTGGAGTGCAGCGTCAGCGCGTAGCGCGCCAGCCAATAGCCAAAGGCGCGTTGCAGAAAGAAAATTCCCAGCAGGACTGAAAAATGCGCGGCGCACGACGGCGAGATCTGGGGCGGCGATTCACGAAAATCCAGCGAACCGCGCACCCAGTAAATTGCCGCGGTCACGATACTGGCCAGGACCAGAACGGTCAGGAAAAGATCGCGCAGCTCCTCGAGCAGCGGCAGCGCAAAGACGAAAAAGCTGATGTCGAGCCCGAAGGCCGGTTCCTTGACGCCGAAGGGCACGCCCAGCAGGCCCTTCAAATAGACATCCCAGCTCGAGGCCTCGGACTGCGCGACGAAGAACCCCAGCACTGCGGCAACGCCGAGAATCAGCACCTTCCACGGAACGCGATCGCTCAGCGAGCGAATCAGTTCCGGCAGATTGACTTCGGTTACTTCCGGATTGCGGCGTACGACGCGCAGGCGTTCACGATCGCGGCTGAGCCGCAGCGCGAGGAGTCCGCTGGCGCCAATCGCCAGAAACGTGATCGCCCATACTGCGGCGAAAATTGCCGCCTGTGCTATCAGCGTCGTCGTGAAGACGCCGCGAAAGCCCAGCGCGCCGAACCACAGATAATCGACGAGCAGGCTCGCGGTGAGGCTTAGCGTGATAAGCGCGGCGATTATAATCGCCGCCAGGCTGATCAGGAATGAACGGGAGCGCATCGATTCGGTGGTTATTCTCTACGCCCCACGGCCGACCTGCGCAACATGCTCGCGCACGACGTCGGGAGGGCAGAGCCAGAGGAAGAGCTTGAGGGAGATGTAGCCGACCAGCACCCAATCGAGCTGGCCGATACCCGGGATGAAATCGAGCTCGAGTGCGGGCGGCGTCAGCAAGAGCAGCAAGCCCAGAAAGGGCACCGCTTTCGCGATCACCGAGACCCGCTGATCGCCCATCAGGCGATAGAAGACCCGCGCGAACTTCGGCAGATGGACGATCAGCCCACGCATCCGTATCGGGTTCAGCAACTGCGTCCTGAGAAACGAGCGAAACATGCTTGGCCTACGCGTTGAGCTTAGCACATCGTTGCCGACGCCGGTTATATCGCGAAGCGCCGGGATTCCGGCGCGACTTTCAGCTAGAATCGCGCCGGAGGTTACCGGATGAAGCGGCGTATGACCCTGGGCGAGTTTCTCGTCGTCTATCTCAAGAAAATTGGTGTGCGGCACGTCTTCGGGATTCCCGGGGATCTCGCGCTCAAGCTGTTTTTCGCGCTCGGCCGCAAGCATGATTTAGATATTCTGACGCTGGCGCACGAACCGGGAGTCGGTTTCGCGGCCGACGGCTATGCGCGCGCGACCGGCAAGATCGGCGTAATCTGCGTGACCTACGGCGCCGGCGGCCATAACATGGTGAATCCAATCGCCGGTTCCTTCTCCGAACGGGTGCCGCTGCTGATTTTTTCCGGCGGCCCGGGCGAAGAGGAGCGCAAGCTCGGCACCCTGATTCATCATCAGGCGCGCGAGATCGAGTCGCAGCATCGCATCTACCAGGAGGTCTCCTGCGCCTCGCGCGTGCTGACCGATCCGCATACGGCTGCCCGCGAGCTGCATGAGGTGACAACCGCGGTCTGGGCCAATCAGCAGCCGGGGTACGTCGAGATCCATCGCGACATGGTCGACCGTGAAATCGAGGTTCCCGACGAATTAATCGAGTGGGACGGCCGCCTGCACTTTGCCGACTCCGATCGGCGCAAGGTCGTCGAGGCGGCGCGCGAGACCGCCGCCATGTTCAACGCGGCCCGTCATCCAATCGTGATCGCCGGAATCGAAATCCATCGCTACAAGGCCTCGCACGATCTGATCACCCTGGCGGAACGGATGGGCGCGCCGGTCTGCGCCACCGTGCTGGGCAAGGGGGCCTTCCCGATGGAGCATCCGCTTTACCTGGGTGTTCACGTCGGGCCGATCAGCCCGGGGCCGCTGGTGGCCCGGATGGACGCGGCGGACTTCGTACTCAACCTCGGATGCCTGCGCACCGATATGAACTTCGGCAACCGCCCGCCGCATATCATTCAGGCGCAATCGGTATGGGCGGTCGATCGCCGGGTCGACGTCAAGTATCACACCTATACCGACGTCGCCGTGCGTGACTTTGTGCGCGCGCTGCTCAAGCAGGATCTGCGGCGGCATCAGGAGTCGATTACCTACGCGAGTAATCTGCCTGACAACTCCGCGCCTGTTAACGCCGGCAAAGCGCCGGTCAAAGTCAGCGACCTGCTGCGCGCGGTCAATGATTTCGTCGCGAAACATCGCGGCTATATGGTCATTTCTGAGGCCGGCGACATGCTGTTCGGCGGCCTCGACGTGCGGGTCTCCGGTCAGGGCACCTACTTCGCGCACGGCTTTTACGCCTCGATGGGCTTCGCGGTGCCGGCCGCGCTGGGCGCGCAGGTCGGCTCCGGCAAACGGCCGCTGGTGCTCTGCGGCGACGGCGGTTTTCAGATGACCGGGCCCGAAATCTCTCAAGCGCCAAAGTTCGGCGCCAATCCGATCGTGATGGTGGTCAACAATGGCGGCTGGGGCATCTTCCGTCCGATCGCTTCCGACCGCCGCGACCTGCTCGAGATTCCGCCGTGGCCCTACGCGAAGCTGGCCGAGGATTGGGGCGGCGCCGGCTTTGTCGCCAATACCCTAACCGAGCTGCGCGACGCGCTCGAGGCGGCGCATCGCCAAAAAGCCTTCGCGATTATCGACGTGCGGGTGGGACGCGACGACCTCTCACCGGTGACGATCAAGTACATTCAGGCCGCGGCCCGCCACTCGCGCGCGCCCGCGAACTCACGCAGGAATGACTAATCCGCCCGGTCCGCGATAGTCACTGCCGTAGCGATCGTGATGACGCACCCAGGACTGCGCGAAGGTCAGCCCGGCCTCGTCGCGCCCCTTAGGCATCAGATCGAGCCAGTGGTAAGCGCCATTGATCGTTTCAACACCACGTTCGTAGGCGGAATAGGTATGAAAGATGCCCCCGTCGGAGGCTTTGTAGAAGGCGCTGATTCCGACAATTTCTGTTAACGGACTCTGCTTGAGCCGGTAGTTCTGATAAATCTCACCCTTGGCGGCCTGCTCGGCGGTGAATGAGACAAAATAGTCATAGTTGAAGCCGTTCTCGCCCGCGGAAACCCACTTGAATTTCCAACCTATGCGTTGCTTGAACGCTTCAAGTTTCGGCAGCGGAGCATGGGATATGGCGATCAGCGTCACGTCGCCCGCCCGCAGATGCGCGTCGATACCATCGAAGTTGTCGGCCCAGAAGGAACAATGCGGGCAGCCCGCCTCCCACTCGGGCCCGAACATGAAATGATAGACAGCGAGCTGGCTTTTTCCGGCAAACAGGTCACTGAGACTCTCTTTGCCGGACGGACTCTCGAATAGGTATTCCTTTTCGACTCGCACCCACGGCAACTCCCGGCGCTGCTGACTCAGTTGGTCGCCCAGGCGGGAGAACTCCTTCTCCTTGATTAGTAACTGCTTGCGCGCCTCGATCCATTCCTCGCGCGAGACAACTTTGTGAGACATCTCCGTCATCGCTCCTTGCGTTTGCCTACAAGTCCGAGAGCAGCGCCTTGTTCCACTTACTGCTTGGCGCCTTCGAGCAGGTTGACCTTGCCGGCAAAATCCTCGAGTTCGACCTCCGTGGTTTCGAGGATGCGCGCGACCATCCCCCAAAAGCCGATCGCCATGATCAACTCGACGATCTCGCCCGTCCCAAGATGTTGCTTGAGCGCGTCGAGCGTGGCTTTCGAGCCCTTGACGTTGCGTGCGATCTCGTCGGTGAAGCGCAGCACCAGCCGCTCGACGTCGCTGAAACACTGGGCCGCCTCCCAATCGTCGACGCCGCGCAGTTGCTCATCGCTCACGCCGACGCTCTTCGCGATCGGCACGTGCTGAGTGTACTCATAGAGCGAATTGCAGACCCGCGCGTTGCGCAGAATCGCGAGTTCGCGCAGCTTGCCGTTGAGCTTGCCGCGCGTCATCAGCGAGTTGCCGAGCCGCGAGAAGTTCTGAAAGACCGCATCTGCGGCGTTCGCGATCATTCGCGCAACATTGAGCTTGCGCGGCGTGTTGCCCAGGATCTCGCGAGTCTTTGCGGAAGCGTGGCTTTCGTCAACGAACGGTAACAGCGCCATCGGTATACCTCCTTCGGTGATTTCGTGTCGTAATTCCCGCGACACTAATCCGACCCGCGCCGAAGAGGCAAACCGTCCGCCATCTTCAGCCGGGCGGGGCAGAGGCCGACGGCGCGCGCTCGCGCCGCCAGTAATAGATCAGCACGGCGGCGGCGAGAATCAGCGCCAAGGCCATCCAGTGACTCGCGCGATGAGCCGCGTAGATCACCCAATCGAGCTCGTCGCCGACCAGGTAGCCGACCGTGATCACCAGCGAGCACCAGGTCAGCGCGCCCAGCACGTTCCAGCCGAGGAAGCGCAGAAAAGGCATCCCCGCCGCCCCGGCCATCGGGCCGGCCATGAAGCGCGCGCCGGCGACGAAGCGCGCCATAAACACGGCCTTGCTGCCATGCACCGCGAAGAAATCCTGGAGGTGCACGTAGCGCTCGCGCACGAATTTGAAGCGCTGCGCCAGGCGCTCGAAGAGCCGCTGACCGCCGATTCGCCCGCAGGCAAAGCCGCACGAATCGCCGATTACCGCGCTCACGATCCCGACCAGATAGAGCGTCCGCAAATCGAGATCGCCGCGGCCGGCCATAAAGCCCGCAACCAGCAGCACCGTCTCTTCGGGCACCGGGACGCCGAAATTACCGACGAACACCAGCACGAAGATTCCGAGATAGCCCCACACGCCGAGCCAATCCGTCATCTGGGAGGGGTTTATGAGATGCATTTGATAGCAGCTTCGCGGTCTGCGCACCGCATCGGTCAGATCGAAAGTCTGCCGAAGAGAGCCGACAAAAGTAAGGGGGTCATGCTTCCGGCGCGTGCGCCACCCCTTGGGCAAGCACTTGGGATCGATCGGCGAAATGCGCTATCGAGAATTGATCCGCAGCCCAACGATGCGGCTCAATACGTCAGGAGACAACCACTATGGCATTAGCCGGAGAAGTTTCGGATTTGACCAATCTCGACGCGCGCGACGTCAGCTTCCCGAGTGACGGCTTTCAGATGAAGGCTTACCTCGCGCGGCCCAAAGCGGCGGGAAGCTATCCCGCGATTATCGTCCTGCACGAGGCCTTCGGGCTGGTCGAGCATGAGCGCGATGTCGCCCGGCGTCTCGCCAATCTGGGCTTCATCGCGCTCGCGCCGGACATCTATTCGCGTATCGGCGCGCCGAAAAACGCGACCGACATGAATGAAGTTCGCGCCAAGATGTTCGGGCTGACGGACGCGCAGGTCGTGCGCGACGCCGAGGCCGCGGCGGCCTTTATACGCGCCCAGCCGAAGGCGAGCGGACGCGTCGGCTGCGTCGGCTTCTGTGTCGGCGGGCGTTGGACGCTGCTTTTTGCCACCAGCAGCGACAAAGTCAACGCCGCGATTGACTGTTGGGGCGGATTCATCACACGCGCGACCCCTGACGCCGTTACGACGCCGGAGCGGCCGACTCCCGTCATCGACCTCGTTCCACAACTCCACTGTCCGTTATACGTGGTCTGCGGCGAAGAGGATCAGAACCCCTCCCCAAGCGACGCCGAGGAATTGCGGCGGCGGCTGGAAAAATCCGCGAAGAGCTTCCAACTCGAAATCTTCAAAAACGCCGGCCACGCCTTTTTCGCCGATTATCGTCCCAGCTATCGCGAAAAAGCAGCGTTTGAACTGTGGCCGAAGATGCTCGCGTTCTTCAGGCAGCATCTCGCCTGAGCCGCCTCACGCGCCGGTGAATTTCGCCGGGCGCTTCTCCAGGAAGGCGCGGATACACTCTCTACAATCGGCCGACCTGCCCGCGCTCCGTTGCGATTGGCATTCGAGATTGAGCTGCTCCTCGTAAGAATTGTCCGCGCTCTGCCAGTAGAGCCGGCGGATCAGGCCGAGCGCGACAGTCGGACCGTTGGCGAGGTCGCGAGCGAGTTCCGAGGCTTTCCCGATCAGTTCCGCATCGTCATAGACGCGGTTGATCAGACCCCATTCGAGCGCTCTTTCGGCCGGCAGCTTTTCGCCCAGGAGCGAGAGTTCGGCGGCGCGCGCCTTGCCCACGAGGCGCGGTAGCAGCCAGGTCGAACCCCCATCGGGGACCAGTCCGATGCGGCGAAAAGCTTGCAGAAAGTAAGCCGATCGCGCGCAGAGGACGAGATCGCCCATCAGCGCGAAGCTCATCCCGACTCCGGCCGCCGCGCCATTCACCGCCGTCACGAGCGGCATCGGCAGCTCGCGTAGCCGCCGGAGAAAAGGATGAAACAGGGTTTCGAGCAGCGTGCCGGGGTCGGCGGCGCCTGAGGATCCCGGCTGCAAGTTTGCGCCCGCGCAAAAGCCGCGCCCGGCGCCGGTCATCACGAGACAGCGGACGCTGTTTTTCCCGCGCTCGACCTCGTCGAGCGCTTTCATCAGCCCGCGGACCATCTCCGGTGAAACCGCATTCATGACCTCGGGATGATTGAGCGTCAGGACGCCGACGCTTCCATCGAAATCCAACTTTGCACGCTCGAACTCCATCAGCCTTCTCCTCATTGAGCCGCATCGCGGCGGCCGTGAGCCACAATCTAGCATCGCCGGGTCGTGTTGCCGACGCCGGGCGTCTTCATCGTCAGCCCTCCATGCGTTCGAAGGGAACTGTTCGATTGACTGCTTGCGGTGACTAGCTGGTCTGGTTGAAGATAAAACTTGCTGTCTGATCCCTCTATAGGGGAATCTTCCCCCAATTGACACCACAGGGCGACCGCATATATCATCCCTGCGACAGGCTCGTACCAGCGACAAAATGCCGACGTATGCCGACGGCCAGTCCAATCGCTGTAGCGGAAATATCCAAATGCGAAGAACCGCACCGCATCGATATTTCTTTCGGGATGCAGAGCCATATACGTGTTGGTTGCCTCGCGCACAGTGCGTGGTTTTGGAGCGAAGAGTCTGATCCGTCTTTCTTCGTCGGGACCAAGCTTGATGCCCTTGAGCAACCCGCGTTCCTCGCCATAGACCGGGACGCCAGTTTCCTTATCAAGCGATGGAAGCAATTCGCGACCACGCATGCGCATGTGACTCTCAAGAGAAAAGCCTTTTTCATTGCCGATCGATTTCAACGTAATGTTACCCTCAACAATCTTGCTCCAAGTGGCTCCTCGATTATTGAGTACAAAAGCGAACTCTGCGGCTCTTGGCTGGAGCTGGCCAGTTTCATCAGCCGCGAGCAATGCGTCCGGGTCGGTAAGAAGCGCGATATGGCGTATTATCAGGCGTGGCCGGTGGTCGGCGATATAGGTTCGATTAAGGATTCGCAATTGCCATCCAAGCAACCCAACAAGGAGGGCACTAAGAGCAAAAGCCGCATAGTCGATTATGTCGCGCTTAACATTGATGACAGTAACCTTGAGGGTATCGTTTTTGTCGTCTGCGACGTCGTCGGGATGTTTATTATCGGGCTTACCAACGAGTGGAAGGGGTTTAGTCTCGGCGTCATTTGTGCCATCGCCGGGTCTTTGGTCGTTTTTTTTCACGGCTGGCCCTGGGATTGGCCCTTGTTCGTTATAATACCAATTGCCGGAATAATAGTAGTTGTTAGTAGTGCTTGGAGTTGGACTATTTTGCGCGAAGCTACTTTTCCCAGCGGGCAGAAATATCGCCAAGATTAACGCGAGCAAAACTCTTGAGCCTTTCACTTACTGACGCCTACGTCCCCGCCGTCGTTTTTCATGCTCCCCCCGCACAACCTTCGATGGTGGTGTCTCTATGAGCCGCTTCAGCACTTCATGTAAGTGCGGCTCTGGAACGTCGTTTTTAAACTCTAAACCGTGCTCAGCTTTTTCCTTCTCGATTTGTGCAATCAGTTCTTCATCCTTTTTGTGCATGGCTCCTTTCTCACAAAGTCAAATTGCAATTGCATTGGTCTGGCTGGTGGTAGCTGAGGTTCCTGCCAGCGAGGATGCCTCAGCATCCTGCTATGATTTCGCCAAACATGTCAGGGTTCTTTCGGTTGTTATGCCGGAACTGAAATTCCGCCAAATAGAGCGGAAGGTACTTCGCGCTAACATTGTGGTAAGTGCCGACTACACCACGTTTGAGCAGCGCCCAAAACGACTCAATGTTATTCGTGTGAATCTGGCCGCGAACGTACTCGCCAGTACTATGGCTGACCGCTTCATGCGGGAAACCTATCGCGTCCAGATGCGCATACCCGCGATGCTCGTCGGTAGATACAAGGTCAACCGACCCGCTGACCGTCTTACGAACGAAGCGATTGAGCGTAGCTGCATCGGTGTTATCGATTATCTGGCAGACCACGTTGCCTTTACGGCTGATTGCTCCGATGACGCCAACCTTACCCGAACCGAGTCCACCCGTTATATGCGTTCTTTTGTTCCAGTGGCGATTCTTATCTTTTCCGCCGATGAACGACTCATCGATTTCGACAATGCCCATCAATTTCGCGAAGTCGTTATCCTTCATCGCGGCGCGAATCCGATGGCACATATACCACGCGGTCTTTTCTTTCTTGAAACCCATGATGCGCTGAACGTTCAGGGAACTGATCCCCTTCTTTGCGTTCAGAATCAGGAAAGCGACAGTGAACCACTCTTTCAGAGGGCGTTTAGTATCCTGAAAAATGGTCCCACTGATAACGGAGAAGCGATACCCGTTCCGCCCGCCACAATCGCGCTGCTTGCAAACCCAATGGAACGGGCGGTGCGTGACGTGAAAGACCTTCTCGCTACCGCACTTCGGACAGCGCACGCCGTCCGGCCAGCGCTTGGCTACCAGATAGCGCTTGCAGGCTTCTTCGTCTGGGAACTGTTCCAGATGTTCTTTGAGCGTCATGCATTGGAATTTAACAGATTACGGGTGTGGTGTCAATTGGGGGAAGATTCCCCTAATAAGGTTCGGGCCTCGATTTTCGAGGCGAGAGCTATTCCTTGGGGCGGGCTTCGCGCCGCCGGACGTCGCTTTCGAGGCCCGGATCAAACTCGAAATCGAACTCCGAGGTATAGCGCAGGCTGAGCACGCGACCATCCGCTGCACCGCCGCGCAATTTAAGCTTCGCGGTTTTTAAGAGTCATTCGCGCGCGAATGTCCGCCATGACGCGCCAAATTCCAAATAATTCACCATGTACTGAACGAGTACACTTGCTCATGCCGCGGCGGCTTATTAGGCTATTCGAGCGAATTCGGAAAGATTTAAGCGCGACCCGTTGCTCGCTTTTCTTGACCCGTCTCGCGGATACAAAAAAGCAGATCAAGCCGTTTCTGTTGCGCTAAGCGTAGGAAGCTCAAGCGACGGTCCCGCCAGCGCGGGTAAATCTCATAGCTGCGGAGCGTGAGCGCTGTCAGTACATAAACGTCTACTACCAGTTACATACCGATAAGTTCAGTGTGTAGCATGAATGGAGATTTTTATCGAAACTCCAATTGAAATTGTTTATACCGATCCCGGATCTCCTGGATACACCGCGGTTAACTATATGGCGCGGCTCGCCGCCGAACTGCTCAATGGAAAATTAGTCGTGGTTCGCTCCAGGACTGCCACGAAGACTCAACAGTTGGGTAGCTTACTGCCGCGCAAGCGACGGGGAGCAGCTTGCCTGCTCATCTGCCCCGATCCTGCAAATCTTGCTTCGATATTGCTGCTCGAAAATTGGCGGAAAAGATACGGCCGGATAGTCGCCTGGGCATTTGACTCATTCTGGTCAAGCCGCATCCCCCGCTTCGCGCGCCTGGCACGGATATTTGACCATGTATTCGTGACCGAACAGGAGGATCTGAAAAGCTGGCGCGAGGCCGTACCTGCACCAGTAGATTGGCTGCCTTGGGGCTCTGACGTATTGCGTCTGGGTTCATGTAATGGGGTGCGCGCTCTCGATCTTTTGCGAATTGGACGCCAGCCATCAGAATGGGAGGACGATCCGTCAAGCATGCTGCTCTGCCAGTCGCGCAATCTGAGCTTTCAGGGCCGTCCGCCAATTCTCAGTAATGCGACGGACAACCAGCGCTCTTTAATGGAGATTTTGAGTCGAACCAAATTCACATTGGCCTTTTCGAACCGGGTCAGCCCCAGCGTTCAAACCCACCCCGAGCGCGAATACATCACCGCGCGCTGGACCGATGCGCTCGCGGCGGGCGCCACTATCGCCGGAGTCCCGCCACGTAGCGCGCCAGTGCAGTCACTTTTGTGGCCGGAGGCCCAACTCGATCTTGGGACAGTCAATCGCACTGAAGGGCTCGACGTACTTGCTCCCGCGGTTCGCGAATGGACGCCAGGTCGCGCCCGGCTCAACTACAAAAGATCGCTGGAGCGCCTCGATTGGCGTTGGCGCTTCAAGACACTGGCCGACGCGTTGGGTGTGGACGGGCATGGACTGAATATGGAGCTTACACAAGTCAGCCAGATCATCAATGCTATTTAAAAAGAAAGGCTCGGTGCAGCTCGCTGATTTCGCCAGGACTATTCCTTCGGGCGGGCTTCGCGCAGTAGGGTGTCGACGCGGGCGGCGCTTTCGAGACCCGGATCAAACTCGAAAGCGAAATCCGGCGTATAGCGCAGGCTGAGCGCGCGGCCAAGCTGGCGGCGGATAAAACCGCTGGCGCTCTGAAAGCCCTTAATCGCGTCAGCGGCGCGAACCCGGCCCCCGAGATGCGAGAAAAAGATCCGGCCGCGCCGCAGATCGTCGGTCATGCGCACGCGGGTCAGGCTGATCCCGCGCAGGCGCGGATCGCGCAAGTCCCGCAACAGCATCAGGGCCACTTCTCGATGCACCATCTCGGCGACCCGTTCGGGCCGCCTGCCATCGCCTTCCATGGTTTCGAGCCTACACCGCGCGCCGCGCGCACCCTAATAGTTGAAAATTTCAATAGTTGAGAATTTCGAGCGATTCTTCGCCGAGGGGCGCCAGCCCCAGATCGTCGATAAAGTTGACCACTTCGCGCAAAGCCGAATCGACGAAGCCGCGGTCGTTGCCGACCTGGCAGATGCCGAGTTCGGCGCGCTGCCACAGGTCGTTGTCGTCGGATTCCGCGATCGAGACGTTGAACTTATTGCGCACGCGCGCCTTGATCGCGCGCAGCACCTGGCGCTTGCCCTTGAGCGAATGGTTCTCGGGCAGGAAGAGGGTCAGGCGCAAGACTCCCACCACCATATTGGATTCGCCACCGGCGCGCCGATCGACGCCTTAGGGTTGAGGCTGCTTTTCTGCTGCTCCCCCGGCTCCGCGCTGCGCCTCCGCGCGCGGCGCGCCAAGCTTGCGCAACACCGCTTCCATCTCAAAATCCTCGACGACGTCGCCGGGCTTGAGGTCATTGAAGTTCTCGAGCCCGACGCCACATTCGTAGCCTGAAAGAACCTCGCGCGCGTCATCCTTAAAGCGCCGCAGCGAGGCAATTTTCCCTTCCCAAACGACGCGGCCGTCGCGCACCAGGCGCGAGCGCGCGCCGCGCAGCAACTTGCCTTCGGTGACCATCGCACCGCCGATCGTATTGCTCTGAATCATGAAGGTCTGGCGGATCTCGGCGCGGCCGAGCGCCTTCTCGCGATAGGTCGGCGCGAGCAAGCCTTCCATCGCCTCGCGAATATCGTTGAGGACATCGTAGATAATCGTGTAGAGCCGAATATCGACGCCAGCTTTCTCGGCGAGCTGCGCCGCTTTGGGCTCCGGCCGCACGTTGAAGCCGAGGATAATCGCCCGCGAGGCCGAAGCGAGAGTTACGTCGGTCTCGGAGATCGCGCCCACCGACTTGTGGAGCAGCTCGAGTTTCACCTCGCCGGTCGAGAGCCGCTGGAGCCAATCCGCCAGCGCCTCGACCGAGCCGTTGACGTCGCCCTTTACAATGACGCGCAGCTCCTTGACCTCGCCTGCCTGGAGCCGTTCGCTCAAGGTTTCCAGCGAGACGCGGCTGGTCTTTTGCAGTCCGACATCGCGCAACTTGGAGCGGCGGAACTCGGCCACTTGCCGCGCCTTGGATTCCTCCGCGACCACCGTAAAGGCGGTGCCCGGTTCAGGCACGCTGGAGAGGCCAAAGACCTCGACCGGCGTCGAAGGTCCGGCATCCGCGACGCGCTCGCCGAGATGATTTTGCATCGCGCGCACGCGCCCGTAGGAGGTGCCGCAGACGAAGGCGTCGCCGGTATGGAGCGTGCCCTCCTGTATCAGCACGGTGGCGACGGGACCGCGGCCGCGATCGATCTGCGACTCGACGACCGCGCCGCGCGCGGAACGATCGGGGTTGGCCTTGAGCTCCATCACGTCGGCTTGCAGCAGAATCATTTCGAGGAGCTTTTCGACACCTTCGCCGGAGCGCGCCGAGACCGGCACCGTGATGGTCTCGCCGCCGTAATCCTCGGGAATCAGACCCTGCTCGGTGAGTTGCTGTTTGACGCGGTCGATATTAGCTTCGGGCCTATCGATCTTGTTGATCGCGACGATCACCGGCACGCCGGCCGCTTTGGCGTGGTTGAGCGCCTCGATCGTTTGCGGCATCACACCTTCGTCCGCGGCGACGACGAGCACGACGATATCCGTGACCTTGGCGCCGCGCGCGCGCATCGCCGTAAAGGCCTCATGGCCCGGCGTATCGACAAAACTGATCTTGCGGCCGTGTACCTCGACCATGTAGGCGCCGATATGCTGGGTGATGCCGCCGAACTCGCGCTCGGTGACATTGGTGTGGCGGATGGCGTCGAGCAGCGAGGTCTTGCCGTGGTCAACGTGGCCCATCACGGTCACCACCGGCGGGCGCGTAACGCTTTCGCCGGTCGTTACCGCTCCGAGGTCTTCTTCGATCTCCGACTCCGCGTCGAAGGCGACGTTCTCAACGCTATAACCGAATTCACCCGCGACGAGCGTGGCGGTATCAACGTCGAGCACCTGATTGAGCGTGGACATCACGCCGAGACCCATCAACTGCTTGATAATCTCAGCGGCCTTGACGCCCATATTGTGGGCGAGGTCGCCGACGGTAACGCCCTCGGTGATGCGCACGATACGCTTGGAGGCGCGCGGCGTCGTGATCTCGGTCTTATGCAGCTCTTTCCCGGGCATCGCGCGCCGTTTGCGCGGGACGCGCAGGCCGCGCATTTCGCGCTCGGCGGCAATATCCGGCGTGCCGCGTTTTACGACCTTCTTCTTCTTGATCGTGCGCGCGCCGGGTTTGGCCGAATCGGGCGACGGTGGCGGGCCGAAGTTCTCCGGACCCGGCGTCGGCGCGAGCGTGCCGATGCGCCGCTCGCCCGGCCGTGCCGGTGCACCCGGTCGCGAGGGTGCGCCGGGTCGCGGCGGCATCCCCGGACGCGGCGGTCCACCCGGACGCACTCCGGTGGGTGGCGCGGGCTTGGTGGTCGCAGGCTTGCGCAAATCTATTTTGCCGAGCACTTTCGGTCCGGCCTGACCCTCGTCCATCGAGGGCGCCGCAGTATGCGCGCGGTTCGTCAGATTGACCGTGCGGCCCGGTTCGAACTGGCGCCGCACCACGGTTGCGCCCGGCAGGTTGGCCGGCGCTACGCGCGTCGGCGCACCGGTCTTCGTCACTGGCGAAAGCGCCGCCAGAGGCTGAATCTGATCGGCGGGCTGAATCTGCTCCGCGGGCTGAGCTTGGATTACCTCCGGCGGTTCCGCGACGGGAGGCGCGGCCGCGACTGGCGGCGCGGTCTGGGTGAGCGCTGTGGGCCTGGGTTCGGCGTGCGCCTCTGCAATGTGTTTGGCCGCCGCGCCGTTAACCGCCGCGCGCGGCAGTTCAACTTCCGGCGACGCGGCTGGAGGAATCGACGGCGTTGCCGGAGCAGTCGCCGCCGGGGGTACGAACGTTGGTTCGATAATCTGAAGCTCGGGCAAACGCGGCTCGACTTTCAGCGGTTCGTCAAAAATCGGTCCTGAGAAGGTCTGTTCGACAGGCTCCGGGCTCTCCATCTCGAAGTGGAAAGGTTCGACCGGCGCAGCGCCGGGCGCCGGTTCCGCGTGGCGGCGGCGCATGACGGTGGCGTTGAGCCGTTTTTCGACCACCTTGCCGGCACTGGTTTCGAGCGTGGTCTCGCGCCGCATCACGACCGCGCGATGAGCCTGCTCGTCGAGATCGGCCCGGACTCGGCTCGTCTCCTCGGCAGACAGCAGGACTGACTCCGAGAGCGCGTGCGGCAGCTTCAGCCGTTCGCAACTGGCCAACACTTCTTCGACCGGGAAACCCCAATCGTGAGCGAGAGTTTTTATACGCTTGCGCGCCATCGCTGTTATCTTATCTCCGCGTTGCGACGCTATCCAGCCGCGACCTGAAGCAGTTCCGTGATCCTCGAGCGTTCATCGCGCGGAATCCCACGCCGCAACGCGCGGAATTCCTTGACCCGGCTGCGCACGAATTTTTGCAAACAACCGGCGTCACGATGCAGGTAGCCGCCGCGACCGCCGCGCTCCCGTGGCTCGTCGAGGACCAGTGCGCCGTCCACGATCGTCACGCGCACCAGCGTACTCTGCAAGTCGCGGCTGTTGCATCCGAGACAGCTCCGTACCGGTTTATGATTTCGCCTCGACGTCATTTTCCGTGTCCGCGGCGCTAACGGCTGCTGACTCCGCACCGTCGCCTGCATCGGGTGGCGGATACCCTTGAGGCCCTAACGCCGCAGCTTCGCCGACGGCGGATTCCGCCGACTCATCCGCAGCAAGAGCGGCTGTCGCGGCTGCGGCCTGCGCGGCCGCCACCGCCTTTTCTTCTTCAAGCCGGACCTTGGTCGCGACCCAATCGCGCGCCGCATGAATCACCTGGATCGCGCGCTCGGGACTGATGCCCTCGACCTCGAAGTTGTGCTCGTTGGCCTCGGCGAGCTGCTCGGCCGAACGAAAACCCCACTGATAGAGCAGCTCGGCGTTGATGTCGCCGATGCCGGGGATGGCGTTGAGGGAAGCGCGGGCCTCGCGCGCCTCTTCTTCCGCTTCCGAGTCGCTGCGCACGTCGAGCTTCCAGCCGGAGAGGCGATGGGCGAGGCGCACGTTCTGGCCGCGTTTGCCGATCGCCAGCGAAAGCTGGTCGTCGGGCACCACCACTTCCATCGCATGCTCCTCGTCGTCGATGATCACCTTCGAGACCTTGGCCGGCGCCAGTGCGCGGCAGACTAACTCGGCCTGGTCGTCGGTCCATGGCACAATATCGATCTTCTCGCCGCGCAACTCCTGAACGACCGATTGGACGCGGGTGCCCTTCATGCCGACGCAGGCGCCGACCGGGTCGACGTCGCTGTCGTTGGAATAGACCGCAACCTTGGCGCGCCCACCCGGCTCGCGCGCACACTGGCGAATCTCGACAATACCTTCGTACATCTCCGGCACTTCCTGCTCGAACAATTTCATGAGGAAAAGGTCCGAGGTGCGTGACAGGATAATCGCGAGGCCTTTTTCCGAAAGGTCCACTTCGAGGATTATCGCGCGGATGCGGTCGCCCTGACGGTAGCGCTCGTGCGGAATCTGTTCCTTTTCCGGCAGGACCGCTTCGGTCCGCCCAAGGTTGACAAACATGCTCTTGCGCTCGAAGCGCTGCACAATGCCCGAGACGACCTCGTCGCGGCGATCCTTGAACTCGTTGTAGATCTGTTTGCGCTCGGCGTCGCGGATATGCTGAATCAGGTTCTGCTTCGCCGCCTGCGCCGCGATGCGTCCCATGGTCGCGGTATCGAGCTTGATCAGAATTTCGTCGCCGACCTGCGCGTCGGGATCGTATTTGGCGTGCGCCTCCTCAAGCTCGACCTCGGGCCCGGGACTGGCAACCTTCTCGACCACCGTCTTGATCTCGAACAGCTCGACTTCGCCGAGCTCGGCGTTAAAGCGCGACTCGATATTGCGATCAGCGCCGAAGGTGCGGCGCGCCGCCGAATGCATCATCTCCTCGACCGCGCTGACCACGATCGTTTTGTCGATGCCTTTTTCCTTCGAGACCTGTTCAATCACGCGGTTCAGATCGCCCGCCATATTACCTCCGCCGCAACGTCACATCCGTTGATGCGCCGTCGCCGCCGGCCCGCAAGCCGGGAATTTCAGTCGAATCGATGCTCATAGTTGGCGCCCTGGAGCTCCTCGAAGCCGAAGGCCTGCCGGCCGCCGGTCAAGTCGTCATCCAGCTCGATGCCCGCGGCGCTGACGCCTGCCAACACGCCGCCGAAATTCTTGCGCCCCTCCCGCGGCCGATAGGTCCTCAGCTTAATCCGCCGTCCGACATGAGCTTCGAAATCCTTGAGCTTCGTCAAGGGCCGATTGATCCCCGGCGAAGCCAGCTCGAGCGTATAGCGACTCTCGACCGGATCGTAAACGTCAAGCAGATCGCCGACCAGCGGCGTCAGCTGCTCGAGGTCGTCGAGCGAAATTCCGCCTTCGGGCTTGTCGATCAGGAGGCGCAAAAGCGCATGACGGGTCCCTTGGCGGAACTCGACATTGACCAGCTCGAAGCCCTGCCGCTCGATATGCGGCTCGATCAGTTCGACCACTTTCTTCGCCACCGAGTTAAGTTGCAGCACCATCACCGGATTTTACCCGACGCCAATTCTTCGCCGACGGTTCGCTACCAAGTCCTTCAATGTCCGGGAGAACGCGAACCCGCGAAGAACAAAAAATGGGCCGCAGCCCAAGGGCGCAAGATTATCACTATCGAGGATTTGTCGGCAAGCTCGATGACCGAGCGCGCCCGCCGCACCGACAATGGATCAGGGTATCAGCAACAGCTTGCCGACTGAGTTCCGCGACAGCAGATGGCGATGCGCCGCGACGGCCTCGGCCAGCGGATACTTGCCGCCGATCGGAATTTTCAGCTTCCCTTCGCGTGAGAGGCGAAAGACATCTTCGAGACCCCGCCGATGCACTTCGTGATGCGCATAGACCATCGGCACGGCCCATCCGCTGACCTTGAGCGCCTTCGGAAACAGCCGCGTGACGTCGAGCTTGTCTGGAACGCCGCCGGCCCGCCCATATGAGATCAGATGACCGAACATCGCGAGGCAGCTCAGCCCCTTGTCGAAAGTCGGCTTGCCCACGGCGTCCAGAATCAGATCGACGCCGCGATTCGCCGTCAGCCGCATCGCCTCGGCGGCGAAGTCCTGAGTCTCGTAGTTGATGACCTCGTCAGCGCCGTATTGTCGCACGAGATCGCGCTTAACGTCGCTAGAAACCGTGCCGAAGACGCGCGCGCCCGCAGCCTTGGCGAGCTGCACCGCCGCGAGGCCCACGCCGCCGGCGGCAGAATGTACAATCATGGTCTGGCCGGGTTCAGTGCGATGGCAGGTGTTAATCATGTGCCACGCCGTCAGCACCGCGATTGGAAAGGCCGCGGCCTCCTCGAAGCTCAGATGGTCAGGGATCGGAATTACGCGATTTCCGCGAATCCGCGTGTACTCGGCGTACGAGCCCATCCCGATATAAGCGACGCGGGCGCCGGGCTTGAGATCCGTGACATCGTCGGCCACCGCGTCGATTACGCCCGACGCCTCCATACCGGGCGTGTCAGGAAAGACCGGCTTCACGAGATAAGTGCCCTCCGTAAAAAAGAGATCGCCGAAGTTAATCGCGATCGTGTGATTCTTGACGATCACCGTGCCGGGCTTGAGCGCAGGCTTGGGGACTTCCCGCAACTCCATCACCTCCGGGCCACCGAGCCGATCAAACTGAATCGCTTTCATCGAAGTTCGCTGCACTCCCGCTTATGGTAGCATCAGATTTCGATCGATTGATCAAACGGATCACGAATAGCAGACTGCCGATCATGCGAATTCTCGGGATCGAATCCTCCTGCGACGATGCCGCCGCGGCGATAATTGAAACCGATCGCGCAGGCGTCGCGATGGTGCGCGCGAGCGCCGCCGCCAACCAGGATGATATCCATCGCGCGTACGGCGGGATCGTGCCGGAACTGGCCTCGCGCAATCACGTGATTACGATCCAGCCCGTAGTCGAACGCACCCTCGCTGCCGCCGGATGCAAGCTCGGCGATCTCGACGGCATCGCAGTAACCCGCGGCCCCGGACTGGTCGGATCCCTGCTGGTCGGCCTGATGTACGCCAAGGGACTGGCGCAGGCGACCGGCTTGCCGCTGGCGGGCGTCAATCATATCGAGGGCCATCTGCTCGCGCCGCTGCTCGAGCATGAAGTCGCGATGCCCTATCTGGCGCTGGTCGTTTCGGGCGGTCACACCGCGCTGTTTATGGTCGAGGATTTCGGCAGCTATCGCCGGCTCGGCTCAACCCGCGACGATGCGGCTGGCGAGGCTTTCGACAAGGTCGCCAAGTTGATGGGCCTGGGTTATCCGGGCGGCAAGATAATCGACGACCTGGCGCGTAGCGGCAACCCGCGTCGGGTCAAAATTCCGCGCGCGCGGGTCAAAGGCGCGCCGCTCGACTTCAGCTTCAGCGGCGTCAAGACCGCCGTCGCCACGCTGTTGCGCAGTGAAGCCGGCGTGACACTGAGTCACGCCGATTTGGCCGCGAGCTTTCAGGAGGCGGTAGTCGAGATGCTGGTGCGGCCGACCTTGGCGGCCGCGCGCGAAGTTAACGCGGATACGATCGCACTGACTGGCGGGGTCGCGGCCAACTCACGCCTGCGCGAGTGCCTGGCCGCGGACGCCGCGGCTGACGGCCGCCGGATGGTCGCGCCGAGTTTCAAATACTGCACCGATAATGCCGCGATGATCGCGCTCGCCGGCAGCCATCGGCTGCTGCGTGGCGAGCGCGACGCGCTCTCGATCGACGCCGCGGCCAACCTTGCGCTCTAACTCAGTTCCTGCAACGGACCTTGCGTCCGCTCCCAGCTCCGCGCTGGCGCGCGCCGGCGTGCGTCCGCGAAAATCGCGCGGCCAGAACTTCCTGGTGCAGGCGCGCCTCGCTGAGCGGATTGTCGCTGCGGCGCAACTCGTCCCGAATAATCGGGTCGTCGAGATTGGGCCCGGACTCGGAATCCTGAGCGACGCGATCGCGCGTCATCCCCTCGCGCGGCTGACCTTGATTGAGCTTGATCCGCGTCTCGCCGCGCCGCTGGCCGCGCGTTTCGTCGCGGATTCCCGCATCATCGTGATTAACGAAGATTTTCTACGCACCGACCTCAAAGCGCTCGCTGAGGACCGAAAAGCCGTCACGGATGCTCACGAGTTCGATGACCGCAGGTTCAAGGTAATCGGCAACCTGCCGTTTAACGCCGCCGCCGCGATCCTCGAGCGGCTGTGCGCGTCTCGTCCGCTTATCACGCGTATGGTCTTGATGTTTCAGCGCGAGGTCGCCGAGCGTATTCGCGCGCGACCGCGCACCTCCCAGTACGGCGCACTCAGCGTCTATACGGCGCTCTACTGGGAGGTGATTGATCATTTTCGCGTGGCCGCCGGCAATTTCCATCCGCGGCCCAAGGTCGATGCTGAAGTTCTGGTTTTCTCGCCGAGCGCTGATCAATTATTCGCCAGCGAATCTGAGGAGCAGGCGATTCTGACCACTATTCGCGCGAGCTTTTCCACGCCGCGCAAGACGATCCGCAACTCGCTCGCGACCGGACTGCGGCTGCGACTAGGCGTCGCCGAAGAGGCTCTGGCCCGCGTGGCGATCGAGCCGTCAGCGCGGCCCGGGATGTTGGCCGTTGCCGACTTCGTCAGGTTGGCGCGGGCGCTGGGCGACGCCGCACGCCCGCCGGATTGCCGCGATGCCTGAACTCCCCGAGGTCGAATCGTTGCGGCGGATCCTCGCGCACTCGATCGTCGGTCGCACGATCGTCGGCGCGAGCGTCGCCGACCCGCGCCTGCGTCGCGCCGTCGCCGCGGACCTCGCTACGAGTATCGCCGGCGGCGCGATAACTGGCGTGCAACGCCGGGCCAAGTATCTGCTGATCGAACTCCACGACGAGCGTCTCCTGATGGTTCATCTCGGCATGAGTGGCAGCCTGACCCATCGCCACGCCGCGCTTGACGCCGCCGGTTTCGACCCGCGTCACGATCACGTCAGCTTCAGGCTCGACGACGGCAGCGCACTCGTTTTCAACGATCCGCGGCGCTTCGGCCTGATGAAATTGATCGCCCGCGCCGAGCTCGCCGCGATCGCGGAGCTCGCGGCGATCGGCCCTGAGCCCTTCGCGCGCGAGTTCGACGCCGCATACCTGTGGAAAGTCACGCGCGGACGCGCCACCGCGATCAAAAACCTCCTGATGGATCAGCGGACCGTCGCCGGCGTCGGCAATATCTACGCCTCCGAGATTCTCTTTCGCGCCCGCGTCCGGCCGACGCGCCGCGCCGGCAAAGTCACCCGCGCCGAGTTGGCGCGGATCGCGACGATCACGCGCCAGGTCTTGCGCGAAGCGATTGGCGGCGGCGGCACGACCTTTCGCAGCTACCGCGACTCGCGCGGGCAACCCGGCCGCTACGCAAAGCGCCTGCAGGTTTACGATCGTGAAGGTCAGCCATGCGGGGCGTGCGGTGCGGCCATTCGTGCCGTCGTCGTCGGTCAACGCTCGAGCTTTTTCTGCCCTAAGTGCCAAAAGTAGGGCCGCGATAGCGCCGCCTCTGACGCGTATGTAAGCTCAAAATAATGGGCGAGGGGGGCTTACTTGGCGTGCCGGGAGCTATACTTGTGTTCGCGCTCGGCGCCTGCGTCGGCAGTTTCGCCGGCGTCGTTGCTTATCGGCTCCCGCGCGAGCTTTCGATCGTCGCGCCGCGCTCGTTCTGTGCGCGATGCCGCGAGCCGCTCGCGCTCTGGGCCAATCTCCCGCTCATCTCATACATCGTGCTGCGAGGCCGTTGCCCACGATGCGGTGGCGAGATCGGCTTCCGCTACTTTCTTATCGAGGCCGCGCTCGCCTCGGCGGCGATCTACTTATACTTGCAATTTCCTCCCGCCGACGCACTCTCGCGCTTTGTCCTCTGCGCCAGTCTCCTGGTGATCGGCATGATCGACTTTGACTGGGGCGTGATCTACGACGGCGCCGCCCTCACGATGGTTCCGCTCGGCTTCGTCGCCGCATGGTTGCTGATGCCCGAAGTCGGCTGGCGAAGCTCGCTCATCGGCATTATCGGAGGCATCACCTTTTTGTTTGTGACGCGCTTCGGCTACTGGCTGATTCGTCGAAAAGAAGGCGTAGGAGTGGGCGACTTTTACGTAGTTGCGATCGCCGGCGCATTTCTCGGCTGGCCCGGCGCATTTTTCACGCTCTTTTTCGGCTCGCTTTTCGGCTCGATCGGCGGGCTGGCCATCGCCATAAATGGATGGACGTTGCCGGAGGAGCCGCTGTCCGAGGCGATCGCGGAGGTCACAGCCGCGCGCAGCGCTGATTCGCCCACAGATGAGACCTCAGTGCTCCAACGACCGATCCCGTTCGGTCCGTTTCTCGCTCTCGCCGCCGCGGTCTACGCCCTGTTTCAGACACCGCTCACGCGCTGGTATCTTGCGAGCTGATGGCGCGCGGACTCTTCATCACGCTCGAAGGGGTCGAAGGCTCGGGCAAGACCACGCAGGCGGCGATCCTCGCCGACCGCCTGCGGGCCCTGGGCTATGCTCCCGCGACGACCCGCGAGCCCGGCGGCACGCGCGCCGGCGTCGTGATTCGGACGATCTTCCTCGACCCCGCGGTCGCGCTCGAACCTGCCGCCGAACTCCTGCTGGTACTGGCGGATCGCGCGCAGCACGTGCGCGAAAAACTTGAGCCCGCGCTGGCCGCGGGCACAATCGTGATCTCGGATCGCTACTCCGATTCGACCGTCGCCTATCAGGGCTATGGCCGCGGCTTCGATCGGCGATTGCTCGACGAGCTCAACCGCCTTGCCAGTAACGCGACGGCGCCGGACCTGACTTTTGTGCTCGATTGTCCGGTCGAGCTCGGACTCGCCCGCACGCGCGCGCGCCAAACCGGCGGCGCCGCGTCCGCTCGCCAAACGGCCGGCATCAAGCCCGATCGCTTCGAAGGCGAGCAGTTGGAATTCCATCGGCGGGTGCGCGAGGGCTTTCTCGCGATCGCGCACGCAGAGCCGGCGCGCGTCACGGTGATCGACGCGACGCTGTCCGCCGACGCCGTCAGCGCGGCGATTCTGCGCGCGGTGACGCTGCGTTTGGAGCCGTCATGAGTTTCGCCGCCCTCGCGGGAAATCGCGAACTCGTGGCCGGCCTCGCGCGCGAGCTCGAACGACGGCCCTCCCATGCCTACCTCCTCGCCGGGCCGCACGGCGTCGGCAAGGCTTTGATCGCACAGGGCTTCGCGCACAGTATCCTGTGCGAACGTGCGCCAGGACCGGGCTTTTGCTGCACTGTCGTGAGTTGTCCGGTGCGCGAGCCGCAGGGGGCCGGTCGCGGACGCAGCGCCGCCACTCCCGCCCTCAGATGCGCTTGCTGCGAAGCCTGCGTCCAGATCGCGACTGGCGTACATCCGGACTATGCCTACATCGCCCGCGCCGCGAATCGTTCAGACGTCCTCATCGAGCAGGTACGCGGCCTCATCGATCATCTGGGCGTGCGGCCGGCGCGCGGTCCGCGCCGCGTCGCGATCATCGACGACGCCGAGACCCTGAACCTGCCCGCGCAGAATGCGCTGCTCAAGACGCTTGAAGAGCCGCCCGGGGCGACCCTGATCTTTCTGGTCAGCGACAGCGAACGGGCGCTGCTCGACACGATCCGGTCGCGCACGCGGCCGATCCGTTTTGCGCCGCTCGAGACCGCGGAAGTGGCGGCGATCCTGGTTGCGCGCGGCGGGCTCGATGCCGATCGCGCAAACGCGATCTCCCGTCTCGCGCGCGGCAGCGTCAGCCGCGCGTTCGAACTCGCCGAGGGCGAGTCGCCGCCGGCCGAGGATTTGCTGGCGGCGCTCAGCCGCGCCCGCGCGCTCGGCTTCGACGGCGTCCAGGCGCTCGCCCAGGAATTCTTCGGCGGACGCGAGCAGGCTGCCGACAACTTCGAGCTGATCGCGCGCCTGCTCGCCGAGGTGCTATCGTGCAAACTGCTCGGGACGGTGCCGGAGGCGTCAGCCCCAACCACCGCGAAGATGATGGCGCAACTCGCTCTCCAACTCGAAGTTTCCACGATCGCGGGACTCGCCGCGCGCGCGCTGGCAGCGCGCGCCGCGATCGAAGCGATGGCCAATTCACGCCTCCAGGCCGAGCAATGGTGGATGGCGGCGAGCGCCGCCCTCAGAGGTGAATAGTGGCTGCTGACATCGATCCCTTCGAGACCCCAGATAATTCGCCCAAAATCGTCGCGGTCAGCCTGCAACCCACCGGTCATCTCTACAATTACCTGGCGCCGGCTTTTGCGCTCCGGCGCGGGGATCGCGTGCTGGTCGACACCGAAAACGGCGCGCGTCTGGGAACCGTTGAGCTCGCTCCGCATGAGCCCGCCCGCACACTCGATCTCCGCTCGCTTAGAAGCGTTACGCGGATCGCCAACGATCGGGATTATCGCGTCGAGGAGGACAAGCTCGCGCACGAAGCGGAGGCCGAGCGTCTATGCGTCACCCGTATCCGGGAACGCCGCCTCGAGATGAAGCTGGTTAAGGCGGACTACACGCTGGACGGGCGCAAGGCGCTCTTCTACTTCGTCGCCGAAAATCGGATCGACTTCCGCGATCTCGTCCGCGACCTCGCCAACACGCTGCGCGTGCGCGTCGAGATGAAGCAGATCGGCGCGCGCGACGAGACCAAAGTCACCGGCGGTCTCGGGCCGTGCGGCCGCGAGCTCTGCTGCTCATCCTTCCTGCGCGACTTCGACACCGTGACGGTCAAGATGGCGCGCGATCAGGGTCTGGCGCTCAACCCCTCGCGGCTCGCCGGGATGTGCGGCCGGCTCAAGTGCTGCCTGAAATACGAATATGCGACGTATGTCGAACTCAAGCGCGCCCTGCCGAATCTCGGCAAGCGCGTCGAATCGGTAAAAGGCGACGGCAAAGTTACGCGCCAGAATATCCTCAAGCAGACCGTCATGATCCAGCTCGAGAGCGACGGCAGTTTCGTCGAGGCGACGCTCGAAGACCTCGTCGACGCGCGCCGTCCGAAAGAAGCGCCGCCCGCCTCCTAAAGCAGCGCCGATTACCTATGCCTCAGCGCGTCCATATCACGACCGCAATCTTCTATTGCAACGGCGCGCCGCACGTCGGCAGCGCCTACGAAGCGCTCGCCGCCGACGTTTTCGCCCGCTACCAACGGCGGCGGGTCGGCCGCGAGCAGGTGACCTTTCTCAGCGGCACCGACGAGCACGGCGACAAGATTCGCCGCGCCGCGCTCGCCCAGGGACTCGCGCCCAAGGTCTATACCGATCAGATGAGCGAGCTGTTCCGCGCCGCCTTCGCCGGTCTCAACGTCAGCTTCGATTACTGGGTGCGCACGACCGATCCGGTGCATGAAAAATTCGTCCAGGCGATGCTGACCCGGACCTATGCGCGCGGCGATATCTACTTCCGCGATTACGCTGGGCTCTACTGCGTCGATTGCGAGCGCTTCTATACCGAGAAGGAATTATTGCCCGATAGTATTTGTCCCGTACATAACAAAAAGGTCGAGCTGATCAACGAGGGCAACTATTTTCTCAAGATCGACAAGTATCGCGAGGCCGTGCTCCGCCATATCCACGATCATCCCGATTTTATCCGGCCCGAGCGCTACCGCAATGAGGCGCTCAACATGCTCGCCGAACCACTCGCCGATCTCTGCATCTCGCGGCCTAAAACGCGGATGGACTGGGGCATCGAAATTCCCTTCGACGATCGCTATGTGACCTACGTCTGGTACGACGCCTTCTGGACCTACGTCAGCAAACCGGCCACCGACTCGGGCGATATCGACCGCTACATGCGCGAGGTCTTTCCCCATACCGAACACTTCATTGGCAAGGACATCCTCAAGACCCATGCGGTTTACTGGCCACCGATGGTGCTGGCGGCGGGCTTCGACGGGCTTTTTTTCAAGCATCTCAACGTCCACGGCTGGCTCAACTTTGGCGGCTCGCGCATGTCGAAAAGTTCCGGCAACGTGCGCGATCCGGTCGCCTATGAACAATCCTTCGGCCCCGACGTGCTGCGCTACTTCGTGATGCGCGAGATGGCCTACGGTCTCGACGGCGATTTTTCCGAGGAGCGGCTGACCGAGCGTTACAACGCTGACCTCGCCAACAACCTCGGCAATCTCGTGAGTCGTGTCCTGACGATGGCGCGGAATTATTTCAGCAGCGAGATCAAGAGTTTGCCAACAGATCCTTCTCTCTTGGCCAGCTTGGACGTAAAAGCGAGACCCAAGTTCGGTGACCCTCTTGGCCCCACTCCGGCAAATCCGGCTATTATGTCGACACTGACATCGCTCCATCAGACTCCACCGATAGATATAGGACCTCCGGGATACATCGACCTTCATCTTTGCGGTGTTTTCACAGACCAGCCCGCCACGGTCGGAAAACTAGTCGATCAGCTAAGCTTCAACCGTGCACTTGAGGAAATATGGAAGATGCTCGATTTTGCCAATAAGTACGTTGCGATGACGGTGCCATTCACACTATTCAAAACAGATCCAGCACGCGTTCAAGTGATCCTCGCAAATCTGACAGAAGCGGTGCGTGTTCTCGCGAACACCCTCGAACCCTTCATGCCGGTGACCGCACAAAAAATCTTCGCGATGCTCAACGTCGATGAGGAGACTGCGCGCAAGCCCTATGGCGAAGGCTTGAAGCTCGGCCATAAGGTCAATCCGCCGGTCGCGCTTTTCCCGCGTATCGAGAAAGCCAAAGCTTGATTTTTTCCGTCCCCGATAGCCACTGCCATCTCGCCGACCCGCGTCTGCGCGAAGACGTCGAAGCCGTAATCGCCCGCGCGCGCGCGGCGGGCGTCGAGACGATTATCTCAGTGGGCGCGATCGGCACAATCGAGACCGATCGCCGCACCGTCGAAATCGCCGAGCGCAACGACAGCGTTTATGCGGTAATCGGCGTCCACCCGCACGACGCCAAGGATTGCGACGCGGCGCGACTCGACGAGCTGCGCGATCTGGCACGCTCCCGGCGCGTCGTCGCGATCGGTGAAAGCGGCCTCGATTTCCATTACCTGCACTCGCCGCACGAGGCGCAGGAAGCGGCGCTGCGGCGTCATCTCGAGCTGGCCGCCGAGCTCGGCCAGCCCATCGTGATCCATTGCCGCGACGCCGAAACACGCGTCCGCGAAATCGTCGAAGAGGTCGGGATACCGCCGCGCGGCGGCGTGATTCATTGCTTCACCGGCGACACGGAGGCGGCCCGCCGTTTCCTCGCGCTCGGCTTCCATATCTCGTTCTCGGGCATCGTGACTTTTCGCAACGCCGCCACGAGTCGCATCGCGGCGACGGTCGTGCCCGACGACAGGATTATGATCGAGACTGACGCGCCCTATCTCGCGCCCGAGCCGTATCGCGGGAAACGTAACGAGCCGGCCTTTGTCATGCGCACGCTCGAAGTTTTGGCCGGTTTACGCGGCGTTGATTCCGCGGCGCTCGCCGCGATAATCACCACCAACGTCGCCCGCCTGTTTCTCGCTACATAAAGCGCCGAATTATAACGCTTTGCCGCGAAGCTGGCCGAGGCGCTGCGCCAGCCACGGCCGGATGAAGTCGGCGCTCTCGCGCAGCAGCCCCATCTCGGTGGGGGAAACGCCGCCCAGCCTGATCACAATGAACATATAGATTGTACCGCCCGCCAGCGCCAGCGGCGCCAGCGCTAACAACGACTGCGGATGGAGCAAATATAAGAATGCGCCCATCGCCACGCTGGCGACGCACGGGGGCCAGATAATTGCGACCGAATTCAGCGCAAAGCCGGCTTCCCAGACGCCGCCGATCCACGCCGCCAGCACCAGCGACTCGGAAACCATCAGTGCGATACACGGCCCCAGAAAGTTGAAGTACCGCACCAGAATCAAGTCCAGCGCGACACGCACGACCAGCGCGGCCGTCGAAGTGACAAACAGGAAACGCTGGCGGCCGAGTGCGGTCAGCAGAAACGGAAACGGCGTGGTCAGGAAGGCCAGCCAGAGGCCGACGCTCAGCAGGCGCATCGCCGGGGCGGCGGCGCGATAGCTCGCACCCAGCAGTCCGACCGTAAGGACCCCCGGGCAGAGCGCAAACAGTACCGCGAACGGAAAGCCCATCAGCGCGAAGGTTTTGACACTGCGTTCGTAGGCCTCGCGAAATGCTGGGCGCTCGCCGGCGCCCACCGCTGAGCGCGAGTACAAGGGAATCAGGGGCAAAACCAGCGCCTGTGGCAGAAAGCGCAAACCGGTCGCGATTTTGAAAGGTCCGCTGAACAGCCCGACCGCGGTCGCCCCAGCCAGCAGCGTGAGGACGATGATGTCGGCTTGATCGGCGAAGATCCGCACCGCGTTGGCGGCGCCGACCGGAATCGACTCGCGAATCAGATATTTCCACGCCGCAAAATCAAGGCGCATCCGCGGGCGGCCGTAATCGCGGGTCACCTTCCACCGATAAAACCACCATTGCACCAGCGATCCCGTCAGGTGCCCGGCCACCACGCCCGGTAGCCCGTAATGCAGCATCATCGCCGCGCTCACCACCGCCAGCGCCACCATCTTGTGCATGACGAAGCCCAGGGCGTTATTCTCGTAATCCTCCTGCGAGCGCATCACCGCGCCCCAGCATCCGCAGATAAACTGCCCCAGCCCCTCGACGCCCATCAGAGCGACCAGTATCGAGAGCTCGCGGCTGAAGTGAAAAAACGGGATGACCGCGGCCATCAGCAGCGTTGCCCCGAAGCTCATCACCCAGGCGAGTCCGAGGGTCGCGCCCAAGACCTCCTGGATCTTTGCCGGTTCGATAGCAAGGTCGCGCGTGAGGATGATGCTCAGGCCGCCGTCAGCGATCCGGAAAATCACAAAGCAAAAGGCGAGCATGAACGAGTAGGCGCCGAAATCGGCGACCGAAACGTTGCGCGCTACGATAATGATGATGGCGAGCTGGAGCAGGCCCGCGACTGCCGTGGCGCCACCGCTCGCCAGAATATTCTTGGCGATCAGATGGGATTGCTTCACGGCCGCACTTTTTTCATCGTCGCAGGGCGGCGCTTTGTAGTCGCCGCACTATTCGACCCAGGACCAGTTGCCGCCGGCCAGATTCTGCAGCGACGCATACTGCAGTTGTTCCTCGAGTTGCTCGCTGATTACCGCCAATTTGGCGTTGTCCTCGGCGAGTTTTGCCGCTACCAGAGAAAGCTCGTCGGCAACCCCGGCCTGGCGCTGCGCCCGCGTCAGATCACTTTCCCGTTCGAGCTCCAGATAACTCGCTTCCAGTGCGGCCGTGGTGCGTTCGTAGGCGCTGATTTGTCCGTAGACCTGGGTGATGGACGTCCGCAGGGTTTCGGCCGTAGCTTTTAACGTCTCTTTGGAGACGGCGAGGTTCTCGTCGGATTCGTGCTCAGCAGCGCGACGCTGGCCAAAATCCCACAGCGGCATCGTGATCGTTATGTAAGATTCGTAGAGCACCGGGCGCGGAAAGCGCGAGCTGCCGTTGAAGTGCTCGAGGTCCTGGCCGGTGGCGAAATTGGTATTCAGGTTGGCGATCGGCCACTGAGCCACCTTGTCCACCCGAACCTGTTGGCGAGCAACCTCGATCTTGGCTTCGTCCACCATCAGCGACGGATTATTGGGCATCACCTGGGCCAAAAACTCGTCGAGCGGCGCCAGTTGCGGCATCGGCGGAGGGGTGGGCTCAATTTCGAGCGTCCGATCGGCGCCCCGGCCCATCAGCTCAGCCAACTGGATTTTATACGACAGCGCGCTTTGACGGAGCGACTCGGCCGCATCCGTCGCCGATTGCAACTGCCCGCGTGCGATCTCGACATCTTTCGGCAGCTTTAAGCCGAGTTGCCGCTGCGTCTCGACAATGTCGAACTGCCTCTGGTAGCCGGCGACGATCTGCTCCTGCAGCGCGAGCTGATCCTCGAACGACGCCACATTAACGTAGGCCGAAACCACGTTGAAAATCACCTTTTGCTCATTGACCAGCGCCACCGCCTGCTGCTCCGTCATGGTCGCCCGTGACGACGCTACCGCCGGCGGGTCATTCAGTCCCATCAGGCTGCCCTCGTAGAAGAGGGGATAAGTAAGCAGAAATTCCTGGATCGAGAGCGGATCCCAATTGGCGTGATTGTGCGTCGTGACTCCGGTTGCGGCGTTGAAGAGATTGAGCACTGAAAACTCGTTTACCGGCTGACCATTGACGACGTAGGCGCTGGCTTGCGCGGCCAGATAGGGCATCAGGGTGCCGCGCTTCTTGGTAATATCCGCGCGCGCCGCTTCGATCATGTGGCGGCTGGAAGCCAGGTCCGGGCTCTTGTCGAGCGCCTCATCGATACACTCGTGCAGGCTCAATTGCGCCGGCCACGCCGCGAGTGCATGACCGGCAAAGCCCACCATCAGAATCAACGCCAGCAGGTGAGACGATTTCATGTTCACGACTCGACGCAGGCTCCCTCTCACGACTTGTTCCACGGCGCGCTCTGATTGACGCGGACGCGGTCGTTATCATGGAGGCCGAATTGGCCGACGACTACCACCTGCTCGTTCTCGTCGAGCCCTGAGAGGATTTCGGTGGCGTTGCCGACGGTCAATCCGGTGTGGACCTCGCGGATTTTGGCGCGGCCATCGCCGTCAACGATGAACACCGTTGCGTGATCGCCGACCGGGTTGACGACCGCCGTACTAAGCACCGTCAGCGCCATCCTTTGGCCTTTGAGGCGCGCGTAACCCGTGACATCTTTCTTGAGCTTGAGGTCAGGGTTGGCGAGGCGCACATAAGCGCCGAAGGTTCGAGTGGTCGGGTCGACCTGGGAATCGATTTTTTGCACGAGGCCGCTGAAGAGCTCGCCCTGAAAGGCGTCGGTTCTGACCTCGCCCTCCATGCCGAGGTGGACTGCGCCGATCTTGTCCTCGGATACTGCGGCGTCAAAGAGCACCGGATCGAGCACGCCGAGCTGGAAAAGCTGCTCGTCCACCCGGGTCATCTCACCCGGGTTGACGCTACGCGAGAGCACAACCGCGGGCGCGGAACTCCTGAGGGTGGTGTTGGCCAGGTCGATTTGCGCACTCACTACCTGCGCATAGGCGATCGCTTCGGCGACGCGCGCATTCTCTACATCCATCTCGGCGGCAAACCCTTTGCGCCTGAGGGTTTCCTCGCGTGCGACCTGATTCTTGGCATGTTCGTAGGTTACCTGCATGCTCGTCAGATTGGCTTGATAGAGCCGTGGATCGAGCTCGACCAGGAGTTGCCCCGGCCTCACGATCGAACCAAGATCGACCGGCACTGTCAGGACTTGCGCGACGACCTTGGCCGTGAGCGTCACCGGCATGCTCGGTTGAATGGTGCCGCTCGCGCCAATTAGCTCGTTCACTTCTTTGACCGTGGCCGGCATCGTCTGTACCGGAATCGGTTGATTGACCAGGCGGGCGTCAACCTGCTTCGTGCGCACCAGCCGTAGCAGCGCAGCCGCGACAAATACTAAAACGACGAGTGCGAGCAAAACCCAAAGCAGTATTCCTCGCTTCTTTGCCGACATTCCTTCAGCCATGGTTTACCGTCATTGCTTTCCGCCATCGCCCGGTCTGCCATTCGCGCGGATCAATTCGCGGGCGCACTCGTCCAGTATTCTTCTCGGTCAGCTAAAATGTCGAAAAATCGTCAGCTCGGGAAGGAATTGACTACACGCGCGAGCCCATTTCGGCCGCCGACGCGCTCCAGCTTGGTGATCTTCAAAGACTCTCCAAGCCTCAGCCACGTGGAATCTGCTGAGATGCCGTGAGCAGCCCACCGCGACCGTCCCCCTCCTCACCGCCTGATTATGGCCGTTAATCCATTAAGAGCCAAGCCAGAAACTGGACGCAAATCGTAGAGCCGAGCGGATCCGGCTTTAACCAGTCCTAACCGCCCGGCAACTAGTAGTTAAAACCGTTCTACTTGACTTGCTTGGGCGGCGGTCGCTACCTCTTTATAGATGGCTGCCGCAGCACAGGCCACGATGGGCGGGGGCGTGCTTAACAGCAAGGTGCTGGTGCTGAACCGCTCTTATCTACCGGTCCATGTGACGTCGGTAAAGCGGGCCTTCGCGTTGCTCTACCAGGGCGTAGCGCGGGCCGTCGATGAGCACTATCGAACTTTCGATTTTGCGAGCTGGCGGGATCTTGCCGTCGAGATGCATCATGAGCGGGTAGGGATAATCGGCGGGTTGATGCGCGTTCCGCGGGTGCTTTTGCTGGTTGCCTACGAGCGGGTGCCGAAACGCCACGTCCGCTTCTCCCGCTTTAATATCTACGCGCGCGACAACAATACCTGCCAGTACTGTGGCCGCCGCTTGCCGCGCACCGATCTTAACCTCGACCACGTCATCCCGCGCTCGCGCGGCGGCACCTCCACCTGGGAGAACGTCGTCTGCTCGTGTCACGGCTGCAATCGTCGCAAAGGCGGCCGCACGCCGGAGGAGGCGCGGATGCTGCTAATTCGCAAGCCGGAGCGGCCGCACTGGACGCCCTTCAGCAGCGAGATGTTCAGTCTGCGCAATTATCGCGAGTGGATGCCTTTCCTGACCACGGTTGACAGCGCCTACTGGAACGCCGAACTGGTTCCGGAATAGGTTCTCGCGCCAGATCTATTCACAGGCCCTCGCCTCAATTGGCAGGGCTGTTGGTTGATCGATACGCCAGTGGTGGTGGTTTGTCTTGACCCACGCCATTGGCGGTAGGGTATGCTGGGTGGGGTTGCGGAGTGGTGGAGGCTTGGTGGTATGCGTCTCAAAAGCCTGGATGTTGTAGGCTTCAAATCCTTTCTTGAGCCGACGGTTATCAGCTTTAGCCCGGGGATCACGGCGGTGGTCGGCCCGAATGGCTGCGGCAAGTCCAATGTGGTTGACGCGATTCGCTGGGTGCTCGGCGAGCAGGCGCCGACCCGCCTGCGCGGCAAATCTGCTGAAGACCTGATCTACGCCGGCAATGAGTCGAATCAGCCGGCCGGACTCGCCGAGGTTACGTTGCTGCTCGAAGCGGACGACGTCGTTCTGCCGGAGCCTTACGCTACGCTCAGCGAGGTCGCCGTGACGCGCCGGGTCTATCGCTCAGGCGAAGCGGAATATCTGCTCAACCGGATCCCCTGCCGCCTCAAGGACATCACGGAGTTCTTCATGGCGGCGCAAATCCATAGCCGCGGTTATGCCCTGGTCGAGCAAGGGCGGATCGACGAAATTATCCAGGCTAAGCCGCACGAACTGCGTGCGATGGTCGAAGAGGCGGCCGGGCTCGCGCTGTTTAAGGGCCGGCGCGAACTCAGTGAACGCAAGCTCGAACGCGTGCGCGAGAATCTGACGCGGGTCGATGATGTCGTTGCCGAAATCGAACGGCAGCTCAACTTCGCCCGCCGCCAAGCCAAAAAGGCCGAGGCCTACAAGGTAATCCGCGCTGAACTCGGGGAGCTCGAGCAACTGACTGCGGCCCGGCGCATCTTGGATGAACAGGCCGAGCTGAACGCACAGTCAGCTCGTGCAGAGCAGCTCGATGATCAGGCGATAGCGGCTCGCGCCGCGTTCGAGGCGGCGCGGCAGGCCGCGGAAGAGGCGGGCGCGGCGCTGGCCGCGGCGCGCGGCGCGCTGGTCGCGACTGAACGAGAACTGACCAATCTGCAGCGCGCGTTCGAGGAGCGCGCGCGCTCGCGCGGCTTCCTCGAACGCCGCCTCGCCAGCTTGCGCGAATTGACCCCGCAGATCATCGCGCGGCTCAGTGAACTAGAGGCGCAAGCGACGACGGCGCGAGCCTGCCGGGCCGAGACCGGCGCGCGGCTGGCGCGCGCGCGTCTCGCGCCTGATGGCGACGGCGAGGAGCGGCTCAAGCCGCTCGGCGAAGCCCATCGCGCGGCTGAGGCGCGGCTGCGTGCGGGCGAACGCCGCGTCGAAGAGCTCAAAGACCAACTGAGCGAAATGCTGCGCGAAGCCGCGGTGACGCGCGGGCGGCTCGGCGATCTCGCCGGCGAGCGCGCTGACACCGTGCAGCGTCTGGCCGCGATGGCCGGTGAACTGCCGGCGCTGGCGAACGCGGTAAACGATGCGCGCGCGAGTTTGCATCAGGCGGAGAGCGCGAAACGCGAGAGCCACGCGCGCGTCGCGCGCAGCGAGAACCTCCAGGGCGACAGTGCCGAGCGCGCGTTTCAGCTCCGCGCCGCCCTCGAACAGGCGCGGCTAAAACTGGCTGCGGCCGTTGACGCGCGCGATCGCGCGGGCGTCAACGCGCGTCGAATTGTGCCCAACGGCGCCGGCGAGCGGCTGCGCGGCGTGCTCGATTCCCTCAACGGCGACGGCCCGGCGATTCCGCCCGCGATGCTGCTCGACGTGATGAAAGCGCCGCCGGCGCTCGAACCGGCGCTGCGCGCCGTACTGGGCGAGCAGCTCGACGCCGTCATCGTCGATTCACCCCACTTCGCTCTGCGGGCGATCGAAGTGCTCAAGGAACGCGACAGCGGACGGCTCAGCTTTATATCGCAGGCGATGCAGGTCGTCAGCGGCGTTCACGAGACGATCCACGCACCGGGGATCGCCGGGCGGCTGCTCGAAATGGTCGAGGTCGAGCCGCGCTTCGCGCCCCTGGCCGAGGCGCTGATGGGCCACGTGCTGGTGGCTCAGGATTTGCGCGCTGCGCTGGCGGCGTCGAACCTCAACGGTCATGGCGCCATCTTCGTCACCCCCGAGGGGGACATGCTGTGGCCCGACCGCATGATCAGTGGTGGCAGCGGCGGCCGCCGCGACGACGCCGGTGAGATCGATATGCGCCAGCGCGCGGCGGCGCTCGAAGCCGGCGAGCGTGCGGTTGCCGTTGCCGCATCCGACTATGAGGAGTTGCAGCGCCGGGCGGACTGGGCGCGGATCACGGTCCGCGACGAACTCACCGAACTGGAGCGGGGGCGCGCCGAAGTGATCGCGAGCGAGCGCGCGACCGAGACGGCGCGCGCGGCGCTGGCCAAGGCCGAGCAGCAGATGGCGCTGGCGGAGGCAAATCGCGCAGCGGGCGAGCGCCGAGTGGATGAAGCGGCGAAGCTGGCGGTCGCGGCGAATGTGCGCCTTGAGGAATTGGCGCGCGGTGAGCAGGAGCTTCGCGCGCGACTGGGCGACGCCGCCGACGACCTGAGCGAGACGCGCTCGGCGGCGCGACGGCTCGGCGACGAACTGATCGAATTCGGGGCGCGGATCGCTGCGCGCAAGGCCGCGCTCAAGGCGTTCGTGCTTGAGTTAAGCCATCGGCAGAGTACGGCGGCGGGACTCGAGAGCCAGATTCGGCGCGATCGCGAGGAGCTTGAGCGGGTCGGCGCCGAATGCGCGGAGTTCGAACGCGAGCTCGCGATGCTCGCCGAGCAAGATGCGGGCGCCGCGGCGCGGCGGATTGAGCTCGCCGCTGCACTTGAGGAGCTGACCGAGCGGCAGCGCGATTGCGAGACCCGCCTCGCGGCCGCACGGACGGAGCTGGCGCTTACTGAAGAACGCGCGAACGCGCTCGCGGCGGAGCTGATCCAGTGCCAACTCGATCGCGAACATGCGCGAACCTTGGCCGCTGAGCTTGAGCGCGGCTTCGGCGAGAAATTTCCGGCCGCTTTCGCCGCCGTCGTCGACGAACTGCGGCCGCGCCTGGCAGACGGCGACCCGCATCGCGAGGAGGAGCGGCTGAGTGAGTTGCGCGCCCGCGCCGAGCGGATCGGCGAAGTCAATCTGGCCGCCGACAGCGAAGTCAGAGAGCTTGAGGAGCGCGCCGCGAGCCTGGGCGCCGAGCGCGCGGATTTGCAGCAGGCGGCGGACGACCTCGCGCAGACCGTGCAGAAGCTCAATCGCGAGGCGCGCAAGCGCTTCGCGGAGACCTTTGAGGGCGCGGCGAAAAACTTCGCCGAGCTCTTTCCGAAACTGATGCGCGGCGGCCGCGGTCATCTGGAGCTATGCGCCGCCGACGACGTGCTCGACGCCGGCGTCAATATCCTCGTGCAGCCTGCGGGCAAGCGAGTCAAGGAGATCGGCCTGCTTTCGGGCGGCGAAAAGGCGCTCTCTGCAATGGCGCTGATCTTCGCGCTCTTCCTGCTCAATCCGAGTCCCTTCTGCATCATGGACGAAGTCGACGCGCCGCTCGATGAATTCAGTCTCGCCGCGTTCACCGCGCTGGTGCAGGAGCTCAAATCCCGCTCGCAGTTCATTATCGTGACGCACAATCAGCGCACCATGCAGGCGGCGGATCAGATCCATGGCGTGACGATGGAACGCCCGGGAATCTCGCGCGTGCTGTCGTTGAGTATCCCGCAAGCCGCTTGATCCCAGTAACGCTCCGCTGATCAAGAATCTTGAGGCAGCTCGCAGACTGCCGACCTTGGCCGCGCGTCGCAGACTCCAGTCCTTGAACGCAGCTCGCGGACTCGCCTGCTCGCTTTCACTTCGTTCCGCTGGTCCGCCCCTGTGCTCGCTCCGCGCCGTAGCGCTCCGCTAGTGCTGCGTGACTCGATGCTGGTATTCTGGCGTCGCCGCAAACTGCGGCGCCAACGCCCACGCGAGAAATTTTAGTGTCATTGCTATATCTCATTGTGATAATTGCGCTGGTTGCGCAGCTTCCGCTGGCGGTAATCGCGTACCTGATCGAATTCAGCCGGCGCAAGGCGCGTGCGCAGGTCTTTTCGCCGATCGAACCGCAGCACGAAGAGCTGATCGCGCCGGAGTTTCCGCGCGCTGAACCTCACGAGGAGTTGATCGCGCCGGCAGCGCCGCGCGCGCCCGACCCGTCGGTCGATGAGATAGCCGCGGCGCCTGCCGAGGTATCGCCGCCGATCGCGATCCCAGCGGAAGCGATCCCCCCGCTACTGGTCGTCGAGCCGCCACCGGAGCCGGCGCCGCTCACTGCGGCCGCCGTGCCGGCGCCGCGCGCCGAAGCGCCGCGAATCGGTCTCGGCCTGCGGCGGACGCGCGAGAACTTTCTCGCGCGGATCCGCGCGGCGATCACAGGCTCGGCCAAAGCTGACGAGATCTATGAAGGCCTCGAAGAGGCCCTGATCGGCGCCGATGTCGGACTCGAAACCAGCATGAAGATCGTCGAGGCGGTGCGCGCGCGGCTCAAAAATGACGCCCGCGAGGAGGTTGTCCGCGACGCGCTAAAAGCGGAGATTGGCGAGATTCTCCGGGCCGTCGAACGTCCGCTCGCCGACAGCGGCGACGCGCCGTTCGTGATCCTGCTGGCCGGGGTCAACGGGGTCGGCAAGACCACAACGGTGGCCAAGCTCGCCGCCCGGCTCAAGGCGGAGCGCGGCGATGTGATCGTGGCGGCCTCGGACACCTTTCGCGCGGCGGCGATCGAGCAGCTCCAGGTCTGGTGCGATCGCGCCGAGGTGGACCTGATCAAGCAGAAACCGGGCTCTGACCCGGCCGCGGTCGCCTTCGACGCGGTCAAGGCCGCGGTCGCGCGCAAGGCGCGCGTCGTGCTGATCGATACCGCCGGCCGGCTGCAGACCAAGGTCAATCTGATGGAGGAACTCAAGAAGATCGCGCGGGTGATCGGTCGCGAGCTGCCCGGCGCGCCGCACGAAACCTGGCTGGTGCTCGACGCCAACACCGGTCAGAATGCCTTGAGTCAGGCGAAAATCTTTGGTGAGGCGACACCGCTAACCGGCGTGGTGCTGGCCAAGCTCGACAGCACGGCCAAGGGCGGCGTGATCGTGGCGATCGCCGACCGGCTCGAGTTGCCGGTGCGCTTTGTCGGTTTGGGTGAAGGAATTGCAGACTTGCGCGAGTTTGACTCACGCGATTTTATCAATGCTCTGTTTTCGGATGCCGACGATGGCCGAGAGTCGGCGAGCAATACTTATGCGGCTTGACAGGTGAACTTAACAAAATCTAAGGTAAAGGTGGAATTCTGTGGCAGCGGAGATCGATATTCTCAAGCAGTTGGAGGAGCGCATCCAGGCCTCGGTCAATCGAATCCAGCAATTGCAGCGGGAAAACGAGATGCTGGTTAAGCGTCTGGCGGAGAGTGAACAACGGTTCACCGAGGCTGGCGCGCAATTGAAGGACCACGAGCAGGCGCGCGGCGAGATTCGCAACCGGATCGAGAAGATCCTTGAGCGCTTCAACGGCCTCGATTTAGGCTGAACTGGATTGGGCTGATCGCGCGATTTAAACTGATCGCAGGATTTAGGCCGATCAGATAGATGCGTCCGGGTTAGATTAACCGAGGGCGGGAGCGGTGAAAGGCGTCAACGTCGAGATTATGGGTCAGAGCCTGGTGGTCGCCAGCGATGGCGGCGACGACTGGGCGCGGGCGCTCGCCTCGGCGGTCGACGAAAGAATCCAGACTATTCGCGCTGGGAGCCGGACGGTCAACTCCGTCAATCTGGCGATCCTGGCGGCGCTCAACTTCGCCGAAGAACTTGAGCGGCTGCGCCGGGAGCATCAGGCCCTGTTGCGCCAGCTTGAAACGCTGAGCGAGCGTTTGCTGGAAGCAGTGGACGGGGCCGGGCGGTAGAGCGGGACCGATGAGAAGAATTGCGGCGGGCGCGTTGAGATACAAGGTAGCCTCGAGGAACCTGACGAGATGCCGGACGAAATGCCGGAAAGGTTGGAGAGGCGGCGGGATTAGTGGGCCGAACAGCAAAGGGCAGCGGGCGCGCTGATAATAGACGGACCCGCGTGGTTTAGAGCTTTTGGTGTCTAACGGTTTCGAACAACTTGACGGTCGCCAGATCGAGCTGCGCCGCAGCGCCAGCCACCGGAATAATGACCGCCGCCGGAGTAGCGCGCGTACCCCTGGCCAGACCGTGAGGATCGAAGCAGCGCCGATTTAGCCCTCACCCGCCGTCACGAAATATTACGTGGCGGTCGAGAAAAAAGAACTTCGAGACGTGCTGCGCGCCTGTCGCGACGGCCTGCGATCCCCCTACGTGGCTGCAGCGTCGGCCTCGATTCAACGACGTCTGCTCGATTCGGCGGCCTATCGCGCGGCGCAAACCGTCGTGCTCTATGCGGCCAAAGACAATGAAGTTCAGACCGCCCTGATCTTCGCCGACGCGGCGGCCAGCGGGCGCTGCGTCCTGTTTCCCAGAGTGATGCGCGCAGCGCGCGCGCTGGCGCTGGTCAGAGTTTGCCATCAGGCAGAGCTGGCGCCGGGCGCCTTCGGCCTGCATGAGCCGACTGGAGCAGAGACCGTGCCGGTCGCCGCGCTGCGCCATGCGCTGATCTGTCTCCCCGGGCTCGGTTTCAGCCGTGACGGACTACGCCTCGGCCGCGGCGGCGGCTACTATGACCGGCTCCTAACTGAGGCCGATCCCGCGATACAAAGCGCCGGCCTCGCATACGCTTTTCAGGTTCTGGATCGAATCCCGCAGTCGCTGGGCGACCAGCGGCTAAAACTACTCTTCACCGAGTCTGCGACCTATGAAGCCCCGGCTCATGTGCCAGGGCCGCGGGTGCAGACTGATCAAGGAGGACTCCAGTGTTGATGACAGCCGGAGCGCTGCTGGTGGGCGTCATAATCGCCGCCGCAGCCTTCATCCTGAGAGAGACCGCGGCGCGCCGCCGCGACATCGCCGATGGCGCCGGCGCTCGCGCAGAAGCCGAGCGGCTGCTCGCCGAGGCGCAGCGCAAAAGCGAGCTGTTGGTCAAAGAGGCAGAGCTCAGGGGCAAAGACCTCGCAGTGGCCGCGCGCGCTGAGGCGGAGCGCGAATCGCGCGAGCGCCGCCGCGAATTGAGCGCTGTGGAAACCAAGCTGCAGGGCCGCGAAGAAACCCTGGAAAAGCGCCTCGAGGCGTTCGAGCGCCGCGAGGCCGATCTCAGTCGGCGCGATCAGACTTTGCGCAATCGCGAGAAGTCGATCACGGATAAGGAGGCGGAGCATCAGGCGTTGATCGATGAAGCGCGCGGTCGGCTCGAAGCGGTCGCCGGGCTGACGCGCGAGGAGGCCAAGCGCTCGTTAGTCGACGAGATGGTCGGGCAGGCCCGGCACGAGGCGGCGCGGCATATCCGGGTCGTCGAAGAGGAGGCGCGCGAAGACGCCGACCGGCGCGCCAAGCGGATCGTCTCGATCGCGATCGAGCGGCTCGCTGGGGAATTCGTCGCTGAGCGCACGGTCTCCGTCCTCGCGCTGCCCAGCGACGAGATGAAGGGACGCATCATCGGGCGCGAGGGGCGCAATATCCGCGCGATCGAGGCCGCTACCGGCGTCGATATCATAATCGACGACACGCCGGAGGCGGTGGTCATCTCGTGTCACAATCCGATCCGGCGCGAGATCGCGCGGGTCGCGCTCGAGCGCCTGATCTCCGACGGCCGCATCCATCCGGGGCGAATCGAGGAAGTCGTGCGGCTGGCCGAACAGCAGGTCGAGGAGTCGATCAAGGAGGCCGGACAGCGCGCACTAATCGAGGTTGGCGTCCACGGTGTCCATCCGGAGCTGACCAAGCTGCTCGGGATGCTCAAGTATCGCTACAGCTATGCGCAAAATGTGCTGATGCATTCGATCGAAGCGGCCTTTATCTGCGGCGCGATGGCCGCCGAGCTCGGTCTGAACGAAAAGCAGGCGCGCCGCGCCGCGCTGCTCCACGATATCGGCAAGGCCCTCACGCACGAGGTCGAGGGCTCGCACGCGTTGATCGGCGGCGACCTCGCGCGTAAGTACGGCGAGTCGGCGAAGATC
Source organism: Candidatus Binataceae bacterium (assembly GCA_035308025.1). Classification (NCBI taxonomy): domain Bacteria; phylum Candidatus Binatota; class Binatia (SeqCode); order Binatales (SeqCode); family Binataceae (SeqCode); species Binataceae bacterium (SeqCode). The sequence continues at coordinate 94,602 of DATGHL010000012.1, read as the reverse complement.
GTCAACGCGATCGCGGCCCATCATGAGGAAGTCAAGGCCGAGACCATCCTGGCGCCGCTGGTCGACGCCGCCGACGCGCTCTCGGGGGCGCGGCCAGGCGCGCGCCGCGAGGTGCTCGAGAGCTATGTCAAGCGTCTCGAAGACCTCGAAACCATCGCGAAGTCATTCAAGGGGGTGGACAAGTGCTTCGCGGTGCAAGCCGGCCGCGAGATGCGCCTGATCGTCGAGCCCAGCCAGATTTCCGACGAGGACGCCACGATGCTTGCGCGGGATGTCGCGCGCAAGATCGAAAACGACATGACTTACCCCGGACAGATTCGGGTGACGGTCATCCGCGAGACCCGCGCAACCGAGTTGGCGCGTTAACGTTGCTTCTGCGAGCAGCGGCGCCCCGCCGCTGCTCGCAGCAGGCTCCTCGCCCTCGTCCAAAGCTCGTTCAAGGGAGCGGGTGCCCGACTGCTTTACCGGAGGACCCGGGCCGCGTTAAAGTCCTGGCTGTGCCGACCACCCGCGAGGTCCTCGAGACCACGACTGCTTTGGAACGGCGCAGCATGGCGCTCTATGCGCGCTTCGCCAAAATCTTCCGGGAAAACCCGGCGCAGCATGAGTTCTGGTTCGGGATGGCGCGTGATGAAGCGCGCCATGTCGGCGCGCTCGAGTTGGTCGCGACCGTCCTCGAATTCGAGGGCGTGCTCGAACGTCCGAGTCCGGTACCGATGCAGGATGACGTTATCGCGCGCCTGCGGGCGCTGCTCGAGCGTCATCTCGGCGCGCCCGCGGAGACCCTTGGGATCGAACGGGCGCTCGCGATCGCGCTCGAAGTCGAGGAGACCGAGCTCGAGGATCTGGTCGGCGATCTGCTGATCGCACTGCAGCAGCACGACGAGTACGCGCGCTGCCAGCGCCTGCTAGTCCATGACCTCGGCGAATTGAGTTATATGATCGAGCGCCACTGCCACGATCCGGCGATGCTCCAGCGCTGCGACGAACTCGTCAACCATCACGCCGAGACGCTGCGCAAAACCGCCTCCAGCGGGTAAACCTGTACCGGGTCGCGCGCCAGCGCCGGCGCAGCCGACACGCGAAAAAGGTGAGAGGCGGCCCTTCGAGGACCGCCTCTCCGGATTAACGAATCTTGCTGCGGCCGCTCAGGCGCGAGCTTTGCGCAGATTGCGCGCGGCTGTGTGAGCGCGCACCGGCGTAGCTTTGCCGCTACCGACATGACCGCGCTGGCGCCGCGGAGCGAACACTTTCGCGGTGCGTGCCAACGCTGGCTTCGCCGTCTCGGTTGCGCGGACCGGCTCAATCATGGCCGGCGGTTCCTCGATGACAATCACCGGATTAGCCGCCGCCTCCAGCCGCGCCGCAGCCGCCCGCTCGAGCGCCTCGATCTTGCGCTGCTTCCACTGCTTGAGCCCGCGCCGCAGGTACTCGGGGTTTATATCGAGCATCTCGCAGACGTTGTCGAACGAAAAGACCCAATGCTTGTCCTCGAGAGCAATCCATTCGTCGGCGTCGCGAAACAGCCGCTGACCCTTGCTGCTCGACGCGTCGATACACTTCATGAAGCATTCGACCGCGTCTTCGAGCACGCTCAAGATCAAGCGCTTCTCGCCTTCGAGCAGATGCTTTTTGCGCATCGCCTCGAAATACTGGATGGGCAAAAGCGTGTCAGGCTCGAACAGCCCGGGCAGCTTTTCGTCCAAGGTTTCCTTCTCTTGCATCTTTCCTCCGTGATCAACCCGCGCTTCCACCGCCGCCACCTCCTTCAAATCTAAGTAAACCTAAGTAATCGCTTCAAATCTAGGAACTTGTTTTAAAATCTACGCACTCTTTTGGACGAAATCCTGAATTCCGATCTACAAATCTAAGGGGCGATCGCGCTTACCCTCTATTCAGATGTAACGCAGTCGTCATCCGTTTATTCAGTCGTCTTCGGAGCGCTCCTCGTAAAGCTCATTCCACGCCATCTGAATCGCTTCGAGCTTGCTCTCGTTGGAACCCGCCGGGTCGTCCTCGAACTCATCGAGGTCAATCACCCATTGCCGCAGATCGACAAAGCGCACGTCGAGCGGATTCAGCCCCGGATGATTTTCCGCCAGCACCTCCGCCAAATCCTCGGCCTGATCCCACTTCAAACCCATCGCGCCGTCGCCTCCGGTTCTGTCAAACCCTGAACATCACGACCCTGAGCATCACGAAATCTGCTCGAGCGTGTGCTTCTCGACCGCCGAGCGCAGCGCCTGATCCATGATCCGTTCGGCAAACGGCGTGCTGACTTCATTCAGTACCTCGACCAGATGCGCAATCCGTTCCCGATCGACGCCATCGCGCGCCACCTCCAACTCCGCGGCAAGCGCTTCCATTCGCGCGCGCTCACCTGCTTCGATCAGCCCCGCATAATCCTTAAGCTGCTTGCGCAGCGCTGTCATTATCTGTTGAGCGTCGTTGCGCGCGATTATCAACAGGCGCTGCTCAATATCCTCTTCGCCCAGATCGATCGACTCCTCGAGCATCCGCTCGATCTCGTCGTCAGTCAGCCCATAACTCGGCTTCACATCGACCGAATGTTCCTGTCCGCTGCGCTCATCCCGCGCGGTCACATTCAGGATACCGTTAGCGTCGACAAGGAAAGTGACCTCGATCCGCGGCAGTCCCGCGGGCTGCGGCGCCAGCGGTCCGAGCTTGAAGCGCGCCAGGCTGCGGCAATCCGACGCCAGCTCGCGCTCGCCCTGCAGCACGTGGATATCCACATGCGTCTGATTATCGACCGCGGTCGTAAAGTTGTCAGTGGTGCTGGTCGGGATCGTCGTATTGCGATGAATCAGGCGTTCCATCACCCCGCCCATGGTCTCGATCCCGAGCGACAACGGCACGACGTCGAGCAGCAGCATGTCGCCCTGCGTGCCCATCAGCACGCCGGCCTGCACCGCCGCGCCGCGCGCGACCACTTCGTCTGGATCGAGCGAGGCCAGCGGCTCGCGGCCAAAGCAAGCGACGACTCGCCGCCGCACCAGCGGCATCCGCGTTGAGCCGCCGACCAGCACGACCGCATCGATCTGGCTCGGAGTGAGTCCGGCGTCGGCCAGCGCGCGCTCACAACATGCGATCGTGCGATCGACGAACGGCGCGGCGATGGCCTCGAGTTCGGCGCGGTTGATATTCTTGGCGATCGTGCGATCTTTCAGCTCGACGCGGGTCGCCGTCGTCGACTCCGTGCTCAGCGCTCGCTTGGCCGCCTCGGCGGCCGCTCGCGCCGCCGTCCAGGACTCGCGATCCGCCGGTATTCCGCCCAGCATCCACTCGACCAGAGCGCGATCAATGTCGTCGCCGCCCAGATGAGTATCGCCGTTGGTGGCGAGCACCTCGAAAATTCCACCCTTAATATTCAGGATGGAAATATCGAAAGTCCCGCCGCCAAAATCGTACACCGCGATTTTACCTTCTGCTGCGCTCTGACCTTCCGCGGCTTTCTCCAAGCCGTACGCGAGCGACGCTGCGGTCGGCTCGTTCACCAGCCGCACGACTTCGAGTCCGGCCAGCCGTCCGGCGTCGCGCGTCGCCTGCCGCTGGCCGTCGTTGAAATAGGCCGGCACCGTGATCACCACGCGCTCGACCTTTTCACCGCCGAGTACGGCTTCCGCGCGCCGTTTCAACTCACGCAGGATCGCCGCTGAAATTTGCGACGGCGTATAGGCCCGCGCGCCGGCCTGAAAGCGCACCACCGCTCCGGCGGTGTCGAACGCATAGCGCCGGCGGTCTTCCTCCGCCAGGTCGGCCCCGCCCAAACCCATGTAGCGTTTTACCGATCGCACGACGATCGCGTTGGCGTCACCGTTGGTTTCAAGCGCGATCGCCGCGCTTCCCACCTCGGCGGCGCCGTCGGGCCGCAACGCAACTACTGAGGGCAGCAGCGCATTTCCCGCCGACGGCTCGGCGAAGACGCGTGGCGCGCCTTGCTCCATCACGGCAATCAGGCTGTTGGTAGTGCCGAGGTCTATGCCAAAAATACGCGACATCGCAATCTTCTAATCTTCGATTCTCTAATATGCGGGATTGCCGTCCGTAAAGAACAGCTTATGATCCGGCTTCGCGCGAAAGAACTGTTTTCTCAGGCTGCGGCCCTCCTGTCAAGGGCTTTTGCGATGTCTCTCGTCAGTGTGGTCAGATAAGCCATCGCCGATAAGATCCTTTTAAGTTCATTGAACAGCTCCTCGGACGGCTGAGCTTCGATCCGATCAAAAGCCATAAAGTTGGCTTCGAGCTCGCCTGCGAGGCCTTCGAGCATCCGCATCACCTGCCCCTGCCGTTCGATGACGGCCATCGCTTCGACGGCAACTCCTTCAACTTCGTAGCGCGAACCCGCCGCGCGCAACTCGCTTAGTTCTTCCTGAGCCGCGAAGACGATCGCAGCCAATTCGGCGGGCACCTGGTTGTTCTCGGCGAGCTTGCGGCCATTGAGTTCCAGCCAATAGAGGCCGCGATTGACCGGCTCACGCAGAGTCCGGTAGGCGCGAGTCAGGAGCGCGGTTGCCCGCAAGCTGAGATCGCGCAATTTTGCCGGGGCATTGGCGAAGCGATCCGGATGGAGCCGGCGGCCGAGGTCGTGATAGGCCTGCTCGAGCAGGCGTTGATCAATTTGCAGCTTGCGCGCGAGACCGAGCGCAGCAAAGCAGTCGAGATTGCAGGCCAGCGGCGCGGCGCATTCAGAGCAGATGAGGCGCGGCTCCTGCAGCCGCGCGCATGACGGACATCGAACCATTAGTCGTAAACCCGATCCGGATTCTAAACTCGACCCGAGCCCGCGGCCTCATACCGTGAACGATTCCCCGCATCCGCAGCTGCGCTTGGCGTTGGGGTTGACCAGCCGGAACCCCGACGCCATGAGATCCTCGGCGTAATCGAGCTCCGAACCGTTGAGATAGAGAAAACTTTTCTTATCGACGATCAATCTGGCGCCGTCGCGCTCAAAGATCTTGTCGCGCTCTTTGGCGCTATCGATCTCCATTCGATACGATAGCCCGGAGCATCCGCCGCCCACGACTTTGACGCGCAGTCCGGCGTCGGGCTTGTCGGCCGCCAACTGCTTAATCTTCCCGACTGCGTTCTCAGAGAGCGTTACCACCTGATTCAGCCTCGCTCAGCCCTGCTCGACTTTCTTTTGATCAGTCGCAGCCGCACTCTCCTGATGCTTGCGCCAATCGGAGATCGCCGCCTTGATCGCGTCTTCGGCCAGCACGGAACAGTGAATCTTGACCGGCGGCAGATTCAGCTCCTTGACGATCGCCATGTTCTTGATCGCCAGCGCCTCGTCGACGTGCTTGCCTTTGACCAGCTCGGTCACGTAGCTCGAGCTTGCTATCGCGCTGCCGCAGCCGAAGGTCTTGAACTTGGCATCCTCGATCAACCCGCTGTCGGGATTGATCTTGAGCTGCAGCTTCATGACATCGCCGCATTCCGGCGCGCCGACGACTCCCGTGCCGACATTGTCCTCGCCCTTGGCGAAGCTGCCGACGTTGCGCGGGTTCGTGTAGTGGTCGATTACCTTGTCTGAATAAGCCATCTTTTTCACCAAACCGGGTTTCTGCGAAAATCTTAACTTTTGACGCAGCTCGCGGACTCGCCTGCTCGCTCCGCGCGGCAACCGCGCTCCACTAGTCCTTCCAATTGACTGATTTGAGGTCGATCCCTTCCTTGGCCATCTCGTAAAGCGGCGACATTTCGCGCAGCCGGCTGACTTCTTTGGTCACCCGCTCGGTCACGAAATCAACTTCCTCTTCCGTGTTGAAGCGTCCGAGCCCGAAGCGGATCGAGCTGTGCGCCAACTCCTCGCTGACGCCGAGCGCGCGAATCACATACGAAGGCTCGAGCGTCGCCGAGGTGCAGGCCGAGCCGGAGCTGACCGCGACGTCGCTGATACCCATCAGCAGCGATTCGCCTTCGACATAAGCGAAGCTCACGTTGAGGTTACCCGGCAGCCGCTCGGTCGGATGGCCGTTCAACGAGACCTCTTCCAGCCGCTCGAAGAGACCCGCCTGGAGCTTGTTGCGCAAATCGATCAGGCGGCGGCCCTCGTCGGCCATCTCGGCCTGGGCAAGCTCGCAAGCCTTACCCAAACCAACAATTCCGGTCACGTTCAGCGTACCTGAGCGCATCCCGCGCTCGTGCCCGCCGCCGTCCATCTGCGCAGTGAGCCGCACCCGCGGCCCCTTCGACCGCACGTACATCGCGCCGATCCCCTTGGGACCGTAAATCTTGTGCGCGCTGAGCGACGCGAGGTCGACTCCGTCGCGATCCATATCGACCGCGATTTTGCCCGCCGCCTGCACCGCGTCGCAATGGAACAGAACGCCCTTTTCCTTGGCGATCTTGCCGATTTCGCGAATCGGATGGATCGTGCCGATCTCGTTGTTCGCGTACATGATCGAGATGAGCACGGTCTTGTCGGTAATCGCGGCGCGCACAGCGTCAGGGTCCACCATCCCGTACTTGTCCACCGGCAGATAGGTCACGCTCGCCTTGCCGCCGCGCTCGAGCGCGCGGCACGTGTCGAGGATCGCCTTATGTTCGGTGACACAGGTGATGATGTGATTACCCTTATCCTTGTAGAATTCGATAATCCCTTTGAGCGCGAGGTTGTCCGATTCCGTCGCGCCGCTGGTAAAGACGATCTCCTTGGGCTTGGCGTTGATCAGCGCCGCGATCTGATTGCGCGCGCGATCCACCGCCTCCTCCGCCTCCCAGCCAAAGCTGTGATTGCGGCTGGCGGCATTGCCGAATTTTTCCGTAAAATAGGGCATCATCGCTTCGAGCACCCGCTGGTCCAGCGGCGTCGTCGCGTGGTTGTCCATGTATATAGGCAGTTTGAGCATCCCGTCCCCGTCTTGCGATCCTAGGCCCAAACAAATTAGTGGACCTGTTAGGTATAGAATTACTCCCGGTGCTCCGCTTTGTCAAATTGCGAAGCTGTTCATAATCGCGATATAGCGAGCGTCGCCGTCTGCTATTTAATCGAAACCGGCATCCTAGCACGGTCGCGCTGACGGCGTGCCAGCCCAAAGCGCCGAGGTGTCGCCTTTTCGCGCTAGCGCGCGGTCATGGCGCCATCGACCGGCATCGCGCACCCGGTGACGAACGAGGCGTAATCCGACAGGAGCCAAGTAACCGCCTCGGCGATTTCGGAAGGCTTGCCCATCCGCGCCACCGGCTCGGTGCCGACGAGAATCTCCTTGAGCCGCGGGTCCGCCGCGACCATCTCGCCGACCATCGGCGTATCGATCACGCCGGGACAGACGGCGTTGACGCGAATATTGTGGCGCGCGTATTCGAGCGCCGCCGATTTCGTCAAACCGATCACGCCGTGTTTCGACGCCGTGTAGGCGGGCATCCCTTGCGAGCCGACCAGTCCCGCGACCGAGGCCGTGTTGACGATCGCGCCGCCCGACTCCTGCTTCGCCATCTGCAGGATTTCGTACTTCATGCAGAGCCAGACGCCGCGCAGGTTGATCGCGATGATCTGATCGAAGCCCTCTTCGGTTTCGTCGCCGGTGCGCGCGATTTTGCCGGCGATGCCGGCGTTGTTGTAGGCACAATCAAGGCGGCCGAAATGCTGCACTGCGGTCGCCACCAGCGCTTCAGCGTCAGCGGCCCGCGCCACGTCGCAGCGCGTGAAAACAGCTTCGCCGCCGGCGCTCTTGATCATTTTGACGGTCTCGTGGCCGCCCTCCTCGGTCACGTCGGCGACGAGCACGCGGGCGCCCTCGCGCGCGAAGGCAATCGCGGCAGCGCGGCCAATCCCGGAACTCGCGCCGGTCACCAGCGCAGCTTTTCCCTGCAACATTCCTGGCATTCCTGACTCCTTGCCTTCCGACCTTGAGGTCTAGCGTTCCTGAATGACGACGTGCTCCTGCGCGACAAAATTGCGCGTGACACTCATGTCGAGAAACTTCGCCCCATCGGCCGCCATCGCCCTGCCCTCCGGCGTCTCGAATGCGGCGCGCATCGCTTCGTGACTGTCGAACCAGATCTGCGCGACGCCATCAAATTGCGGTGTCGCATAAAGATAAGCTTCGTCGATCAGATGAGACTGGACGTAGCGCCGGAAGCCCGCGACCTTCGTGCCGAGACCGCCATGCACGTCGATCCAGTAGCGGCGAAACTCATCGAGCGGCATCCCGGCTATCCGCTTGAGCTGCCACACGCCTTTGATCATATTTGGCCCGCTCGGACCGTCGATAATCACGTGGTCCTGCGTCACCATCCACTCGACGCGCTTGAGATCGATAAAATTGCGTTCGTCGGCCAGCGCGCCGTCGAGATATTCCTTGCTCTTGCGCAGCTCGGCCATCGCGGCGAGCGAATCGACCAGCACCTCGGCCTCGCCGTCGTAGGGTGAAGAGCTGCCGACGAAGCCCGGCGCGGCGATCCGATGGCTCTGGACGTAGCGGCGCACCTGCTTGATCTTGCCGGCAATTGGACCGTGGGTCTCGCGCCAGTAGCGATGAAACTCGGCGTCGTCGAGCTTAGCCAACCGGGTTATGAAATAATGCACGTGTAGCATCGCGATCACCTCCTCACTCGGTGGGATTTTATTAGCAGAGCGCATAACTGCCGAACAGTGACAAGGGGCCCGCGGAGTCTGCGACGCGCGGCCGAACTGATCAATAAATCAATCACTGAGGACTCCTGCCATGCATCGAATCGTTTCACTGCTGCCCAGCGCCACGGAGATTGTCTGCGCACTCGGCTTTACGGAGCAGCTCGTCGGCCGCTCGCACGAATGCGACTATCCCGCCGCAGTGACCTCCTTGCCGGTCCTGACCAGCCCCAAGTTCGATCCCGAAGGTTCGAGCGCCGCGATCAACGAGCGCGTCAAGCGGATCGTCGGCAACGCACTGGCGGTCTATCGCGTCGATGCGGACGCGCTGCGGGCTCTGCAACCCGACGTCATCGTGACCCAATCGCAATGCGAGGTCTGTGCGGTCAGCCAGCGCGACGTCGAACTGGCAGTGGCCGATTGGATCGGCGGTCCGCCACCCAGGATCGTATCGCTCTCACCGATGAACCTCGGCGACGTCCTCAATGACATTGGCCGCGTCGCGATGGCCCTAGGCGCAGGCGTGCGCGGGATCGAGTTCGTCACGGATTTGAGCCGCCGGATGAGCGTGATCGAAGGCCGCGCCAAGACCGCCTCGTCAAAGCCGCGCGTCGCCTGTATCGAATGGATCGACCCGCTGATGGCGGCCGGCAACTGGATGCCGGAGCTGATCGCTATGGCGCACGGCCGCAACCTCTTCGGCGTCGCCGGGCAGCACTCACCCTGGATGAAGTTTGAGGAGCTGGTCGCGGCGAATCCCGACGTGATCATGATCGCGCCCTGCGGCTTCAATATGGATCGCAGTGCCGCGGAGATGGCGACGCTCACCGATCGCAAAGAGTGGTCGGCACTCGAGGCGGTCCGGCGCCGCAGAGTTTTCCTCGCCGACGGCAATCAATACTTCAACCGCCCCGGTCCTCGGATAGTTGAGTCGTTGGAAATCCTCGCCGAGATGCTCCATCCGGAGCTCTTCAGCTTCGGCCATCAGGGCTCCGGCTGGCAAAGAATCGAGTCTGGGAAAACAAATTTCTAAGTTGAGAGGACATATGAGCCTTAAAGAGCTTCTTCCCGCCGGCGGAAAACGCAAGGCGCGCACCCCTGAGCAGATTGCTGCGGCCAGGCGTACAGGTCTCGACTACCCCGCTACCCAAGTGGGGGTTAGCGGTAATATCACAGTCGCGTATGACGCCGCGCTCGGCGCTCAAGGATTGAACCTTGCCCAACAGTTGCTGAATGCTGTCACCGGCCCCTACGACGATATGCAAAGGTTCTTCGGTATTGCTGGGGCTCCCGTCGAGGTCCTCATCGCGCCGCTGAGCGGAAACAACGATGGGTCCGGCGGCGCATATCATTATGGTTGTGACTTCGCGTCAGGCAGCGTTCTGTACCTCGATGCGACGTTTGCAACTACGGCCGTCAATCCCCTGAACCTGGAGATCGGGCTTTACGTTGCCGAATTGAGCGAGTGCTTCATGGGTGCGCAGGGCGGCGGATGGGGTTGCGGCTTCAGCAATGGCGAGGGCCTGTCGCGCTTTTGCGCCGAACAGGAGACGCCGGCGGGCACACTGGATGGGTTTGTTACCGGGCCGGCTTGGGCCCAGGCTGGTTTCCCCGACTGGGTCAGCAAAACCGAGCAAACCGATCAGGATGGTGTATCCACCGGATGCGCCATCGTTTACGTCTACTGGATGCGCTCGCTTGGGTTCACTATTCCGCAAATCGTAGAGGCTGCCGGCGCTACCCTCTCGACGAACTACCGGACGCTAACGGGAAAGGCGACGGCGTATCAGGATCTGCTGGCGGCGGTGAAAGGTCTGACCGTCGCGTCCGATAATCCATTCGGCTAGAGCGGCATTATATCGAGGAGTGGCAGGCGGGTGTGAAACCGGTCAGCAGTTAAACCGCACCTTTACGATCAGGCGGAGACGCGGCGGTTGGTAGAGAATCTGAGCGCGTCGCTCGTGTGTGCCCATCCTGAGGTGCTACGCGTTCGCCGCGCGCCGCGCTCCGCAACCCCACCAGACAATACTTATCGTCTTCTACAATACTCATCGTCTGTGGAGCGTGAGAGCTGCTTGGCCTAGCCTTCTGACGTGAAATGAAGGCTATCCAAGGCACGTTGGGCCGACGGGTGCGGACGCTCAGGGTCAGACGTGGCTGGACCCAAGAGGAGTTAGCGTCCAAAGCTAAAAAGCATCCAACTTATATTGGGGGGATCGAGCGCGGCGAGCGCAATCCAACTCTGACTGTACTGGCGGATATCGCCCGAGCCTTTGGTGTCACCCTGGATGTCCTTCTGAGAGAGGATCGGCGGTGACCTCCTCCTCCCATCCATTGGAGAGAAAATTCAACGCTCCGGCGAAAGATATCTTGGAGGCGATCGAGCGCGGGTTCCGTGCTCAGGTTGACGTCAAAGGGAAACTGGCCGAGCTCTATCTGTATCGCCATTTCGAACGATTACGCGCAGACGGCCAGATTATCTCGATTCAGTGGCACGACGCGGATGGGCTACCCGATTTCGAACTTCTGATGCAAGATAGACAAAAACTTCGCGTCGAGTGCAAGAATCTCCGGAGTGGTAAAAATTTCTCCGCGCAACGCGGATGCAAGGTCGAGATTCAAAAGACCCGCGGGGGCTTAGATAAGGCGGGGCGAAAAACCCGAGGCTACTTGGCGGACTATTTCGACCTGCTGGCCGCGTGCACGTTTAATCTGACCGGCGAGTGGAGATTTCGCTTTATCGCGGCGCGTCGCCTCGCGCGGCGCGATGAGGACCCCAAGGTGCTCAAGGTTATGCAGTCCGTACCCCTCATGGGCGACGACAAATATTGGTTCGACGATTTTATTATGGCCACCCAGGATGTGAAAGGTTGACAAAGCCATCGTCATGGCAATACTCATAGTCTGTCCGATATGAAGAAACCGATTTCCGCCTCCGGTCTTCCGGCATTCAAGAAGAAGGCGCTATATGCGACAGGTCTTGGCGCAGCGTACGTGGGCGATTCCCATCTGCTTCTGCGAGAATTGCCGGATGCGAGCGTAAGCTTGGTGCTCACCTCTCCACCTTTTGCACTCCACTTCAAGAAGGAATACGGGAACAAGGATCAGATCGATTACATTCCGTGGTTCCTGGAGTTCGCGCGGGAAGTGAAAAGGGTTCTCACAGAGGATGGGAGCTTCGTCATCGATCTTGGCGGAGCGTACGAGCCGGGCCGGCCGACAAGATCGCTCTATCACTTCAAGCTGTTGATTTCGTTAGTCGAAGATCTCGACTTTTATTTGGCGCAGGAGTTCTACTGGCACAATCCCGGCAAGATGCCGGCGCCGGCTGAATGGGTCACTGTCCGTCGGATACGAGTCAAGGATTCCGTCAACTGTCTCTGGTGGCTCTCGAAAACGCCTAACCCGAATGCCGATAACCGGAGAGTACTGGTTCCCTACAGCCGGGACATGGAGCGCTTGATACAGAAGGGTTACCGCGCGAAGCAAAGACCTTCCGGGCACAACGTCACCCAGAAATGGGGACGTGATCAGGGGGGAGCGATTTGTTCGAACCTAATTGTCCAGGGCAACAATGATTCGAACGGCACATATCTTAAGCTTTGCGCGCAAGCTGGGCTCAAACCGCATCCGGCTCGTTTTCCGCCGCAGCTTCCAGAGTTTTTTATCAACTTTCTGACTGATGAAGGCGATCTGGTTGTGGACATTTTCGCCGGCTCAAACACGACCGGAGCTGTATGCGATCAGCTTAGAAGGCGATGGCTCGCATTCGAATTGGAGTCTCGCTATCTCGAGGCGGGAAGGCTCCGCTTTCCGAAGCTTACGGCCGAGCTCGCAATTGCGGAGCCTGCGGAAGCCGCGAGGGACGGTCAACTCTTTCTTCCTCTGCGTCGACACTAGCCATTGGCGCCGTTGCTCGGAGAGGAGTGAGGCGTCAGGTTGGGCGAAACTCCTCAGCAGACCCACACCCTTACAATCATGCGGAGGCGCGGGCGCGCCGCGGTCGACGCGGAGGCTCGATCGCCGCGGCCTCCGAGCCGGCGCCCTCCTCTAGCATCGCCAGCGAGAAGCGCGAGACCTCGGGGCGGCAGTTGATGCGAATCCGCAGCCAGAAGGTCCCGAGTCCGCGATTCGTATAGATGTAGAATTCATTGTAGCGATTCAAACCGGCGTAAAACTTTTTGCCGATGCGCAGGATCGAGCGGATCGGCGAGCCGTAGTAAGGGATGCGCACGACGCCGCCGTGCGTGTGGCCGGAGAGCATCACGCCCGGCGCGAGATGACGCGCGTACAGAGCAGTATCCGGGTTATGCGCGAGCACGATCGTGCACTCGTCGGGAGCCAGGCCGCGAAAGGCGCGCGTCGGTTCAGCCTTGCGCGCCCACAAGTCGTCGATCCCGACCACGACCAGATGGTCGCCGCGAATCACTACGCGCTGATGTTCATTCGCCAGCAACCGCGCGCCGGCGCGCTTGAGCGCGTCACCCACGACGCTGGCCGAGGCCCAATGGTCATGATTGCCGAGAATCGCAAAGAGGCCCACGCGCGGATTGAGGCTGGCGAGCGCGCGCCGGAAACCGTCGGCATAGCGGCGCATCGTATCGCCGCCGGAAAAATAGTCCCCCGTCAAAAAAACCAGATCAGGTTGCTGGCGATTGATCGCCTTGACCGCCGCTTCAAGGCGCGCGAGATCTTCGTCGCGATCGACGTGAAGGTCGCTGATTTGACATGCGACCAAGCCCGTTAATCCAGGCGGCAACTGCCGTACTGGCAGGTTGGTCGCCGCCACTTCGATGCCATCGATCGTCTTGCGCCACATCCGATGGAGCGGGCGCAGCGGGATCGGCGGCTTGCGCGGCGGGACAGCGCCAGGCTCACGGCGGCGGCGCTTTTGGCCGTCCGCCACAAGCTTTAGTTTCGTACTCATGTGATGGCATCTTAGAACAGTTCGGTCAGATGTGGGAAGCTGGGCACGGTCAGGATCCGCGCGTCCGCCGCAAGCTCCTCCTGTTCCAGGTCCCAGGTTTGCGCGTGCGGGATGTAGACTGCGGCGCGCAGACCGGCGCGAATCGCTGGATTGATGTCGGAGCGCGGGCTGTTGCCGATCATCACTGTACGCGCCGGATCGAGATTGGCCTGCGCGACGAGGCGCTCGTAGGCCGCCGCATCTTTTTCGCGCGGCACGCCGACGCGGCTGAAAAATCCGCGCAGCCGGGAGCGCTCAAGCTTGGCCATCTGCTCGTCGGGTTGCCCTTTGGTAAACAGAATCAGTCGATGACGCGATGCGAGTTCGGCGAGCGTCGCGGCAACCCCCGGCATCAACTCGCAGTGGCGTTCGAGCAGCGCCGCGCCAATCTTTTCAACCAGAGGTTGAACCCGTAGGTGTAACTCAGGTTCGATCAATTCTTCGGCCACCCGCCGGAGCGCCATAACATAAGGTCGGCGGCCATAGCCGATCTCCTCGATGATCGAGAGTTCGTGAGAGCGGATGGCCGCGTAGATGCGCGTCGCGTCATCGAGTCCGGCCTCACGCAGCGCCATGAAGAAAGCCGACTGGGCCTCGAGAAAGTGAACGTTCGAGTCCCACAACGTATCGTCGGCGTCGAAGATCAGATTCCAACCGCCCCGCCGCGCCTGCGCGAGAATCGCTTGCGACATAACGCCGTCGTCAGACCTCGGAATCAGCGATCATCGTGGGCAGACAGCGCGCGGAAGTGAAGAGCTCAGTGACTAACTCGCGTCCTGCGCGACTGTGATAGTCGTAACGCGCGTCAATTTCGGCCACCGCTGTAATTGCCTCCTCCAACGAATTGAATGCGACCAGTCCTGCTCCTGCCGGCACCTTGTCGGGGAACCCGGTATTCTCGGCGAGCACCGGGCGCCCGCTGGCCAGATAGCAGATACTACGATCGCTAATCCATCCGGTTTTTAAATCTCGAAAGATCGGCTTGGGGCATTGGATTTCCGCGCGCGATCGCTGAATATACTGTTGATACTTGAGCGGGGTTGTCGCCACCTCATTGGGATCCGCGAGTTTCCAGTTATTCTCGCTAAAAAAGACGCGGTCTTTTCCGTAGTCGCCGGTGTCAATATTCGCCGCCAACTCAAAGGGCCGCCCGCTGATGCGCGCAAGAGCTGCATATTTGCGATAAGCCGCGCGCTTGGACAGGCTCAAAACGCGGTGATCTAAAGTGAGTTCTTCCCATTCCCACTGCGTTATCGACGTGAAGGGCGCCTGCGGCCCCGGGTCCGGCATGGCCGGCCACAAGGGCAGATAGACAAAAGGGAAGAATGGTTTCCACGTATGTCCAAGCCGTGGAATCTCACAATCCAAATCGTTGATCTTCGAGCCGACGGTCAGGAAGGCGTCGTGAGCTGAGATACCCATATCGAAATGATAGCTCTTCGTAACGACTTGCAGATGACCCGGGTCAACGTCAATCAGCACGCGCCGGCGAAACCTCGAGAGCAGGGGATCGCGCAATGCGCAACAAAAATTCCATAGCAGATCGCTCGCTCTGATCGCTTCCTCGAGTTGATTGCGGGTCTTGCCGAAGAACTGCCCCTCTTCGATCCGTTGTTCGTCCAGATTCGGGAGCAGGACGAGGACGCTATCATCGTCGAGTTGGTAGTCGCGGAGGCGCGTGAAGAAATCGCGAATAAGCGCCGCATCGCTTGCGGGGTCGGCGGTCGACTGCAGCAACTCAACCCACAGGATTTTGTGGCCAAGCGCTTTCAGCCCAAGCGGGTATTGAAGAAACCACGACCAATGACCGCCTCCGGGCGGGTACTTCGCCAAAGAGCCGTTACCTAATGCAATGAACATTTGCCTTTAACTCTGCCGGTTGAGCATCGCGATGACGAAGTTGCGGCGGTGGCGTCTCAGGTGGCGGGAAACCGCCTCGGTAAAGTTGCGCGTGATCAAATCAAATCCAAGTGGAACGAGACGGAAGATTGCAGAACGATTTGCCGGCGGCGAGCCAACCTCCATACGATAAAGGTTGATGCTTGAACGATGGATTTCACTCATTCTCTTGATTGGATTGTGTCTGGGAACTGGAGCGCTGTCAGGCTGGCTCACCCGCGATGCGATCACGGGTTGGTATCATACTCTGCGCAAGCCGCCGCTGAACCCACCCAACTGGGTGTTTGGTCCGGTCTGGGGTTTGCTCTACGTTATCACGACGGTTGCCGCGTGGCTGATCTGGTGCGAGCGAAGCGCCGGCACTGGGGCGCTGGAGATATTCCTTGTTCAACTCGCGCTGAATTTTCTCTGGAGCATCCTCTTTTTTCGTCTGCAGAGCCCCGCCGCCGCCTTGTGCGATCTGATCCTGCTCTGGATCGCGATTGCGGCCACGATCGTGGCGTTCTCGGCGATAGTGCCGTTGGCCGGCGCGATATTAATTCCGTATATCGCATGGGTCAGCTTTGCGGGCTATCTCAACGGCGGAGTTTGGTGGCTCAACAGCCGTGCCGCTCCTGCCACTCAATAAGCCGTAAAAAACTCTGACGGCGGAGTAATCATGCGGGCGGACGTGCCGTGGCAGCCACGGCTGGGTAGACCACCAGCGCACCCGAAACCGGGCTGCGGCCGACGTGGACCTCGACCTCGTAGACCTCCCGCAGCCGCACCGGATCGAAAACCTCTTCGGGCATCCCGTAGCCGACGGTGACGCCGCCTTTGAGCATCAGGATGCGATCAGCATAGAGCGCCGCGGCATTCAGATCGTGCAGGGTGGCGACGACCGCGAGGCGGCGCTCAGCGCGGAGCTGGCGAAAGCACTCGAAGATCTCGGCGACGTGGCGCAGGTCGAGGAAGGCGGTCGGCTCGTCGAGCAAAATCACGCGCGGCTCCTGGGCGAGCGCGCGGGCGAGAAAGACGCGCTTGCGTTCGCCGCCGGAGAGTTCCTGAATCGAACGGCTGCCCAGACCGCTCAGATCGAAGCGGGCCATCGCCGCGCGCGCAATCGCAACGTCGCCCGGCGACTCGAGATGAAATGGGCCGAGATGCGGCGCGCGGCCCATCAGGACGATCTCGGTGACGGAAAACTGAAAGGCGACCGAGTTTTCCTGCGCGACCGACGCCAACGTGCGAGCGATCGCGCGGCGGTCGTAGCTTTTGAGCGGACGACCGAACAGTTCGACCAGTCCCGCGCGCGGCTCGAGCGCCCCGCTGAGCACGCGCAGCAGCGTGGATTTGCCTGCGCCGTTGGGTCCGACAATTGCCAGGAGCTCGCCGGCTCTGACCTCAAGCGCAACGTTATTCAGCACCGGAGGCGCGGCGGGATGGGGATCGTAACTGGCGACGAGCCCGCTTGCGCGCAGCGCGATTTCGTCCGCAAGCGGGCTCATAGCGCGAGCGATTTGCGCCCCTCGCGCCGCAGCACGTAGATGAAGAAGGGTCCGCCGCACAAGGCGGTGATTGCGCCGACCGGCAGCTCGGCCGGCGCGATCACGGTGCGCGCCACGAGGTCAGCCGCCAGCGCGAAGGCCGCGCCGCCGAGAATCGAAGCGGGCAACAGCAGCCGATGGTCGGCGCCCAACGCCATCCGCAGAACGTGCGGCACGATCAGGCCGACGAACGAGATAATGCCGCTGACGGAGACCGCCGCGCCGATCATCACCGAGGTCGTGACGAAGATGAGTCTGCGCGCACGATCAACCTCGACGCCGAGTTCGGCCGCCTCGTCGTCGCCGAGGCTCAGCAGATTCATATCGCGCGCCCGCGCGATCAGTACGATAAATCCGGCGAAGCCCAGCAGCGTTACCATCGCGACTTCCCGATAGGTGGGGGCCTCGAAACTCCCCATCAGCCAGAAAATGATGCTGTGGGTGAAGTAGAAGTTGACGATGCTGTTGATCAGCATGATCGCCGCGCCCCAGAAGGCGTTGAAGATGACGCCGACCAGCAGCAGGGTGAAGGGTTCGAGCCGCCCTTCGACCTGGGCGAGTCGATAAACCGCGGCGGTCGAGAGCAAGGCGGCGAGGAAGGCGGCGGCCGGTACGATCGCGTCGGCGGCGGCGTAATGGGAAAACAGGATCATCGCAGCGACCGCGCCGAAGGCGCCGCCGCCCGAGATTCCGAGGATACCGCCCTCAGCCAGCGGATTGCGCACGAGCGCCTGCAACGCGACGCCCGCCGCGGCGAGCACCGCGCCGACGATCGCGCCGATCAGGACGCGCGGCATTCGGGCGCCGATCAGGATCGCACGATCGGGGCTCAAGGGATCGGCGACCGCGCGCAGCAGACTAATGTGCACGCTGCCAAACGCGGTCGCGATGATCGCGATCGCGACGACGCCCGCCGCGAGCGCGGCCAAGGTCGTCGTCATCCGCGCCGGCGTAAGATGCGCGCCGCGTACACGCTCAGTCACGCGCCGCGTCCTCGAATCCAGGTTGTGCGAGGGCCTCGGGATGAATCCGGCGCGCTAGCAGATCGAGCGTCAGCCCGATGCGCGGTCCCGGATGCAGCGTCGGATCTTCCGGATAGCCGAAGACGCGATGACTCTGGACGGCGGGAATCGTCGGATAGCGGCTCCAGAAGCGGCCCGGAGTTGAGGGATCGGAACCCATCTGGCCGTCGAGAATGACGTCGGGGCGCGTTGCAATGACGTACTCGAGGCTGAGCCGCGGCCAGGCCTGATTCGAGGCGTCGGCGATATTTGCGGCGTCCGCCAGCGTCAGCAACTCGTCGAGGAAAGTGCCGCGCCCAACCGCGACCATCGGCTGATGGCCGACCACCATCAGGACCTTGCGACGCGGCGTACTCCTCAGCCGCCGGGCAACCGCCTCGAGATGACCGCGTAATGCGGCGACCAGCGCGCGCGCCGCGGCGCCCCGTCCGATGCGCTCGCCGACGAGAATCGTGCTGCGCTCGATCGCCGCGACCGAGCCGTCGTCAGCCATCAGGGTGGCGATGCCCATCGCGTTGAGTGCGCGAATTTCGCGGAGGTCCGAGGAGGTTGAGAGCCCGATGACGAGCGTGGGGCGGAGAGCGGCGATCGCCTCGATATTCGGGGTCAGGAAGGAGCCGACGCGCGGCAGACTGCGCACCGCCGGCGGGTAGTCGTCGTACTGCGAGACGCCGACGGTTTCGCCGCCGGCGCCGAGCGCGAAGAGCGTCTCGGTCACCGACGGCGCCAGTGAAACGAGGCGTTGGCGGCCCGCGCCGCCTGGGATCGCAGTCTTGGGATTGCGCGCACATCCTGCGAGCAAGGTCAGGAAGATGAGCAGGATCAGCGGCGCAAGCGCGTTCACGTCGCGACAGTACATGATGAAGGAGGTGGGTTTAAGCGGACGGGCGCGATGCTCGCGGCGCCTGCTCGACGCGCGGCGCGCTTTGCCGAGACGCGCCGCTCGCGGTGGCCATCGGCTTTCAAGCATCCAGCGACCCCCCCCTTAAAATCGCGCATCACGGCTACCGATGAGCCGCGCTCGTCGAAATAATTAGGACCGGGATTCTTCGCTTCGCTCAGAATGACAGAATGGGCGACGGAAACGAGACGGGTTGCTCTGGTAGGCGGGGTGTGGTTCGATGATGGGCTTGCTGGCATAATCCGTCATTGCAGATAGTCGCTATCCGGTAACCTCGCGAGGATCGGGGCGGGGTAAAAGAAAAGACCGGGGTCCTTCGACTGCGTTGCAAGGTGGCTCCGCTCAGAATGACAAAAAGAGAAAGGTGCGAGCATCGGGCTCGTTGAACTTGACCGCGACAGATGAAAAGAACCTATCAACCGCACAATCGCAAGCGCGTCCGCACGCACGGCTTTCTCGCCCGCATGGCGACCCCCGGCGGGCGGAACATTCTCAAACGGCGGCGGGCCAAGGGGCGTACGCGGCTGGCGATCTCGATTCCGCCGAAACAGCCGGGCTAGCCGCGGAGTCGTCCGGCGTTGGTTTTGGCGCGGCTGACCGCCTGCATCGGCGGAGTGAATTCCTCCGTGCCCAGCGCGTCGGCTTCCGCTATCAAGCCGCACATTTCGTGATCTACGCCGCCAAGGCTCCGGAGAATCCACGGGTGCGATTGGGAATCACGGTCTCGCGCAAGATCGGCGGCGCGGTCGTGCGCAATCGGATCAAGCGGCGGGTGCGCGAGTGTTTTCGGCAGAGCCTGCGGCAAGCGATCGCTCCCGGAACCGATGTCGTTGTGATCGCGCGCGGCGGCGCCGGCGAACTCGATTCATCCGCGCTGCGCGCCGAGCTGGCGGCGGCGATCACACAGTTGCCGTCGCGGTTGCACGTCTCCCCATGAACCATGATGCACAGTCGCGGTTAGTCGTGCGGTTTAGCCGCGTCGCGGGAAGTGCGGTCGCGCGCGCTGGCCGGGTGTTGACGCTGGCCGCGTTGGTAATTTATCGCGTCGTGCTGTCGCCGATCTTGGCGGCGGCGCTGGGTCCGGCCTGCCGCTTCGAGCCGACGTGCTCAGAATATGCCAGTGCAGCGATCGCGCATCATGGCGCCGCGCGCGGCGGCTGGATGGCCATCCGACGGCTCCTGCGATGCCGTCCCGGCGGTGGCTGGGGCTACGATCCGGTAGCCGGTGCTTGCACAGCGGCGGGCGAAAAAAGAGAGCTACTTGGATAACAATCGCCTCATACTCGCGATCGTGGTAACGATGGCCGTGATCTTCGGCTATCAGCAATTCCTCCAATGGCGCTATCCGAGCCTTTACGGCCCGAAGGCCAAACATGCCGGGAGCGCAACGCCGGAGGCAGCTCCCTCGGCGGCTGGAGCCGGGCCTGCAGGCGCGTCGCTCGCGGCTAATGCGCCTGCGGCCGGAGCAGGCGCCACGACTGCCGCGACGAGAGCCACTGCGCCGGGCGAGATCGAGCGTTCGGTGACCGTCGAGACCGAGTTGTACACGGCAACTCTGAGCAGTTACGGCGCCCGCCTGGTCAGTTTCCGGCTGAAGAAATATCGCCAGACGGGCGAACGCGGCAGTCCGGATTACGAGCTGATCCGGCCCGGCGATCGGATGCCGATCGGGATGGTAGTGGGGCGCGGCGCGGCGACGATCGATGACGCCGGGATCGATTACACAACCACCTCGCCGGCCCAGATCAAGGTTAGTGCCGGCGCGCCGGCCACAGTCACTTTCACCGCCTCCACCGCTGACGGCCTCAGGCTCGAAAAGAGCTTCAGCTTTGCGCCCGCAGGCTACGTCTTCACGGTCGCGGCGCGCGCGACGACGGCATCAGGTCCCCCGCCCGACGGCGTCGGTCTGACTATGAGTCAGCCGCTCACCGAGCTGGCAGGCTATCGCGACTATCCGGAGATTCAGGCCGATGTAAACGGCAAGGCGCTGACCGAACTGCCAAAGGCGCTGAATAAGGGCGTTGCGCCGCTCAACGGCGCGATCAGCTACGCCGGCTTCGGTGATCGCTATTTCCTCGCGGCTTTCCTGCCGGAGCGTCCGCTGAGCGGCAAGCTCGTGATGAGCGTGAACGGCAATCAGGGCGACGCGCAACTGATCTTCAGCGGGGTCGCGAGCGCCACGAGCCGCGTCTTCATGGGGCCCAAGGCGCTCGAGGTGCTCGAGGCGGTCGATCCGAGTCTGAGCAAGGCGATCGACCTGGGCTTCTGGGGGATCATCGCATTGCCGTTTTTGCGGCTGCTCAAGCTCTTCTATCGCGTTGTGCCGAACTACGGAATTGCTATCATCCTGCTGACCGTAGTGGTGCGCCTGTTGACCCTGCCGATGTCGATCAAGGGTCAGCGATCGATGATGAGGATGCAGCGGCTGCAGCCGCAGGTAACCCGGCTGCGCGAAAAGTTCAAGGACGATTCCGAGCGGCTCAACCGCGAGATGGTTGACCTCTACAAGCGCAATCACGTCAATCCGTTGGGCGGCTGCCTGCCGATGGTCGTGCAGTTTCCGGTCTTTATCGGCCTGTATGAGGCGCTGCTCAATGCGGTCGATCTGCGCCACGCGCCGTTTGTCGGCTGGATTCAGGATCTCTCTGCGCCCGATTGTCTGCATATCGCCGGAATCCCGCAGATCCCGATGACCACCTGTCACGGCATCCCGGTGCTGGTGCTGCTGATGACGCTGTCGGCCTTCGGCCAGCAGTGGCTGTTGCCGCGCCAGCCCGATCCAAGCCAGCAAAAGATGATGATGATCATGCCGCTGGCCTTCAGCCTGATCTTCCTCTCGCTTCCGTCGGGACTCTCGCTGTACTACTTTGCCTCGAACCTGCTGGGAATCGCGCAGCAGGTGGTGCTGAATCGCGAATTCAAACAGGTTGTGCCTGAGCCGGCGACGACATGAGTATGCCGAACGATTCCAACGACTCAATCGAAGTAACTGCGGCGACCGTTGACGAGGCGATAAGCCAGGCGCTCGAACGTCTGGGCGCCGGCGCGGACGACGTCGCGATAACCGTGCTGAGCACGCCGCGTAGCGGGCTGCTGGGACTGGGCGCACGTCAGGCGCGGGTGCGGGTGAGCCGTCGCGCTCCGGCGGCCGCGCGCAGCGGGGTGATGTCGCCGCCGCCGGCACCGCCACCGCGGCCGCGCACGCCCGCTCCGTCGAAGCCGTCAGCCGCGCCGCCACATGCGCGCCCGGCGCAGCCGCCGGCCCGTGGGCCGGTGGCGCCAGTTCGCGAGCCGCCGATTAAAGCTCCGTTAGCGGAGCGGCCTCTCGAACAGCGGCGGCCGGTCAGAGAGGAGAGCCGCAGTCGCGATCGCGACGACAAACTCGAGGCGCGCGCGCCGCGGGTGAACGAGCCCCTCGGGGGTGAGCCCAGCTGCGGAGGTGAAGACGACCGCCGCACCGGCGATACGAAGGCGCTGGTGGCGGAAGGCCGCGCGCTGCTCGAGCGGGTGCTGGAACTGATGGGCGAGCAGGCCGTTGTCGAAACGGTGTGCGACGACGACGCCGAGCTGCTCGAACTGAACATCAAAAGCGACGGCTCCGGGCTACTGATCGGGCGTCACGGGCAGACGCTGGACGCGCTTGAGTACGCGATCAACCGGATCATCGCGCGGCGGCTCAAGGACGCGCCGCCGATTTCAATCGATACGGAATCCTATCGCGCGCGCCGGCGCGGCCAACTTCATCGGATGGCCCTGGCGCGCGGCGAAGAGGCCAAGCGGGAGCATCAGGCGGTAATGCTCGAGCCGATGCCGGCGCGCGATCGGCGGGTCGTGCACCTCGCCCTCAAGGATGATCCGTTGCTGACGACGCGCTCGGCGGGCGAGGGTTTTTTGCGGGCGATCCAGATCGTCCCGGTGGATGAACGGCGCGACAGCGGCGGTGCGAGTCGCGAGCGCGATCCGCGCCGTGGCCGTGAGCCTCGCCGCGAACGCGACCAGCGCCGCGGACCGGACAGTGATCCGCGTGACGACACGCCACCGCCGGTCGGCGAGCAGGGCGGTTTTCGTCACGGCCAGAAGCGGATTGTTTAAGCGCTAGTGGAGCGCCTACTGGCGCGGAGCGAGCGGGCTCGCACCGCTTCGTCCCGCTAGTCCGCACCGTCATTTCGCTAACCAAGAATTTTAACGCAGCTCGCAGACTCGCCTGCTCGCTCCGCGCCAGTAGGCGCTCCGCTAGTGTTAGTGCTCAGCCGTCGGTCCAGCCCCACTTGGCCTTGTTGGCGGCGATCTGATCCGGGGTCGGATGTTCGGTAGTGACGAAGGTTTTCACCTTAAACTGATCGGCCATATCGACGGTCGCGTGATTGAGAGCGATGTCGGCGTTGAAGATTTCGGGGACCGCCGGCTCCTCAAAGATCGCCTGCCACGGGCATTCGGGCTCGCAGGCGCCGCAATCGATACACTCGTCGGGATGGATATAGAGCATGTTGGGAAAGCGTTCGCGATCCTCGCCGACATACTCGTAGATGCAATCGACCGGGCATACGCTGACGCATCCGGTGTCCACGCAATCAATACAGAGGCGGGTTATCGTCCATGGCATGGCGGCAAAATCTCTCCTGCACGTTATGAGGAGTAAACCATATCCTGACGGCCGCGCATGGAAAAGGGCCGCGCGCAAAAGGATTCGGGTCAAACGCTCACGCAGCTTTTTGTCATAGTAGCAGGCTGGTTTCAACGGGCCGCTGACTCAATCTATTGGTGCTGTCTTACGGCCAGTACCAATCTCTTAGGCTTGATTGCTCGGAGCGCGGGTGATGCGCTAGAGCTGTCGCGCAGGAAATTCTTCACGGAGAGTAGTCATGGCGGAAGGCGCTAAACGGGTTCGGGTTGAGAGCGACAGCATGGGCAAGATCGAAGTGCCGGCCGAGCATTACTGGGGCGCGCAGACCGAGCGCTCGCTAATCCATTTCGCGATTGCGCAGGACGTGATGCCGCGCGCGATGATCCGGGCCTTCGGCATCCTGAAGCGGGCCGCAGCCGAGGTCAATCGCGATTTCAACAAGCTGGCGCCGAAGCTGGCGGATTTGATCGTGCAGGCAGCGGACGAAGTGATTGCCGGCCGGCTCGACGCCGAGTTTCCGCTGCGCATCTGGCAGACCGGCAGCGGCACGCAGACCAACATGAATGCGAACGAGGTGATCTCGAATCGCGCGATCGCGCTGGCGGGCGGCGAGCTCGGCAGCAAACAGCCGATCCATCCGAACGATCACGTCAATATGTCGCAATCCTCGAACGACACGTTTCCCACCGCGATGCATGTGGCGGCGGCCGAAGAACTGACCCATCGGCTGGTCCCGGCGGTCAAGGGCTTAATCGAGGCGCTCAGGCGCAAGCAGACGGAGATCGCGGATATCGTCAAGATCGGCAGGACCCATCTGATGGATGCGGTGCCCCTGACCTTCGGGCAGGAGTTCTCGGGCTATATTGCGCAACTTGAGTACGGTATCAAGCGGATCGAAGCGCTACTGCCGGAGGTAATGGAGCTGGCGATCGGCGGCACCGCCGTCGGCACGGGCCTGAATACCCATCCGGAGTTCGCTGAGCGCTGCGCCGCGCGGATCGCGCAATTGACCGGGCTCAAGTTCACCTCGGCGCCGAACAAATTCGCAGCGCTGGCCGGGCATGACGCATTGGTGGCGGCCAGCGGGATGCTCAAGGCGCTGGCCTGCGCGCTGATGAAGCTTGCGAACGACCTGCGCTGGATGGGCTCGGGACCGCGCTGCGGCCTGGGCGAACTCGTACTGCCTGAGAATGAGCCGGGCTCCTCGATCATGCCCGGCAAGGTAAATCCGACCCAGTCGGAGGCGATGACCATGGTCTGCGTGCAGGTGATGGGCAATGACGCGGCGATCGGTTTCGCCGGCTCGCAGGGGAATTTCGAGCTGAACGTCTTCAAGCCGGTGATTATCCATAATCTGCTGCATTCGATCCGGCTGCTGAGCGACGCCTGCGGGCTCTTTGCGGAACATTGCGTCGAGGGACTCGAGGTGAATCGCGAACGGATCGCGGACTACGTCGCGAACTCGCTGATGCTGGTGACGGCGCTAAGTCCGCATATCGGTTACGATAATGCGGCCAAGGTCGCCAAGAAGGCCCATCATGAGGGCACGACCCTGAGGGCGGCCTGTCTGGCGCTGAATCTGCTTAAGCCCGAGGAGTTCGATCGTTACGTGGTGGCGGAGAAGATGATCGCGCCGGAGCAGTAACCGACGGGCGCGCCAGCGAGAATCGAAAAGGAGAGGTGGGATTGAAGACATTCGGTGTCGCGCTAGCTCTGGTGATGATGCTCATGCTCGCGCGCTCGGCGATGGCCGATGCGGTCGCGACGGCGAAGGCGACTGATCAGGCCTACGATGCTGCGCTGCTGGCCTGCACGCCTGGCGCCGCCCTGGATTTTTTTGAGGATCACGCGGCCGCGATCTTTCCCGGCGACGGAGAACTCGGGGGCGGCAAAGCCGAGATTGCCCCGCTAGTGAAGAATTTCGACGCGGCGTTTTGCCCCGATGCGCAGCACAAGGCCGCGCTTAAAACTATGAGCCTCTCGGCGACCTCGATGGGCCCCGACTTCATCATGATCGTGCGGCAGTTTGAGGCCACCGACAAGCTCGGCAATTCGGCGCTGGTGCGGGCCACCGAGTTGATCCATGAGAAGGACGGGAAGTGGCGCTACTTAGTGGTCCACGTCTCGGTCGGCTTGCCGCGCGCGTCGGCCAGTGACGTCGGCAAACCGGCGCAGTAGGCTTTGACGCAGGCGCAGTTGGTCGGATAATTCCTGAAGGTTGGACGATTGGGTTTCCGCGGAGGGAATTTTAGAACATGGCCGCGCAGACGTTGTTTGAGAAAATCTGGAACGAACATGTCGTGTATGAAGCGCCCGGCAGTCCGGCGCTGCTCTATGTCGATCTGCATCTGGTGCATGAGGTGACTTCGCCGGTGGCCTTTGAGTCGCTGACGAAGCTGGGGCGCAAGGTGCGGCGGCCGGATCGCACCTTCGCGACACAAGATCATAACGTGCCGACGACCGATCGTTCGCTGCCGATTCTCGATCCCGATTCCAAGCTCCAGATCGAGATGATGCGCAAGAACTGCCGTGATTTCGGGATCAAGTTGTTTGACCTCGGCGATCGCGAGCAGGGCATCGTGCATATTATCGGACCCGAGCTGGGCCTGTCGCAGCCAGGCATGACGATCGTCTGTGGCGACAGCCATACCGCAACTCACGGTGCGATGGGTGCGCTGGCCTTCGGTATCGGCACCAGCGAAGTCGAACACGTCCTCGCAACGCAGTGCCTGTGGCAGGCGCGGCCAAAGACGATGGAGGTGCGGGTCGAGGGTGAACTCGGGCTGGGGGTCGGCGCGAAGGACGTTATCCTCGGGATCATCGGCAAGATTACCACCGACGGCGGCACCGGCCACGTGATCGAGTATCGCGGCTCGACGATCGAGCACTTCTCGATGGAAGAGCGGATGACCGTGTGCAACATGACGATCGAGGGCGGCGCGCGGGCGGGCATGATTGCGGCGGACCAGAAGACGGTCGATTACCTGCGCGGACGGCGCTACGTAGCGAGCGGCAAGGAGTTCGATCAGGCGGCGGCGCGCTGGCTCGGTTTTCGCACGGACGCGGGCGCGAAATTTGACAAGAGCGTCAGCTTCGATGCGGCCGCGTTCGCCCCGCAGGTGACTTGGGGGACTAACCCCGGGATGGTGACGGAGGTCACGGCGCGGGTGCCCGATCCGTCGAGTTTTGCGGATGCGCCGCAGCGGCGGGCGGCCGAGCTCGCGCTCGAATATATGGGGCTGCGGCCGGGCACGCCGATCGAGGAGATCGCGGTCGATCTGGTGTTTATCGGCTCATGCACGAATGCGCGAATCAGTGACCTGCAGGCGGCGGCGGCGATCGTCAAAGGACGCAAAGTCTCGTCGAAGGTCCGGGCGCTGGTCGTGCCGGGATCGCAGCAGGTCAAGGCCGCGGCTGAGAGTCTCGGGCTCGATCGGATCTTCGTCGAGGCCGGCTTCGAGTGGCGCGAGTCGGGTTGCAGCATGTGCCTGGGGATGAATCCGGATATTCTGGCGCCGGGCCAGCGCTCGGCGAGCACCTCGAATCGCAATTTCGAGGGGCGTCAGGGCAAGGGCGGCCGCACTCATCTTGTGAGTCCGATTATGGCGGCCGCGGCGGCGGTCACGGGCCACTTCGTCGACGTGCGCGAGTGGGCGAAGAGGTAGGAAAGCGCTGCGTATCGCAGGCCCTCCAGATCGCTTCAGCATTAGTGCTGGGAAACAGGCCACGGAGCGAGAGGAACAGCTATGGATTTCGGGATTCTTTGGCTCGCAAGTGTTGATATTCGCAGGGACGTCGCTTTCGCTGAGGCCAGTGGTTTCACACACGCCTGGCTGGGCGATACCCAGATGATCTGGGCTGATGTTTTTCAATGCTTGGCGCTGTGCGCGAACGACACCAGCAAGATCAAATTAGGCACCAACGTCACCAATCCTTCTTCCCGCATCGCTCCCGTGACCGCTTGCAACTTTGCCACGCTCAATGTGCTTGCTCCGGGCCGCGTGATTATGGGTATCGGCACGGGCAATACTTGCAGACGCACGCTGGGGATGCCCGCCGCCAAGCTCGCGGAGCTGCGGACCCACGTCGAGGTGTGTCGCGGCCTCTGGAACCGAGAGACCGTCCCCTATCAGGAAGGCGACCGGCGTCGGCAGATAAGGTTTCTCAACCCTGAGGCCGGTCTAATTAACCTGCGGGACCGGATCCCGGTTTACCTAGCAGGCAGTGGGCCCAAATCGCTCGAGTTGGCCGGGGAAATTGGCGACGGGGTGATCCTGTTCGGGGTGGTCGGCGACAGCCTGCTTGAATACACACTCGGCCACGTCCGGCGCGGCGCCGAGCGCGCGGGCAAGCGGCTTCAGGATCTTTATATTGTGGTTGCCACGGCGTTCCACCTGAGCAAACCTGGCGAGAGTTTCGCTGAGGTCCAACGAGCGGTAGGGCCTTTAGTCACGTCCGAATGCAATATCTTTGCGCTCTCGGTCAAAGACCCACACGAACTGCCCGCCGATATCCGCGATGATCTGATGACCTTCAAGGACGCGTATCGCACGCCCAACACGCCGATCGAGACGCGCCATCTCGACCTCTACTCCGGCTATTGCGTCGAGTTTAAGCCCGAACATGCGCCGCTCGTGACGGATAAAATGATTAAAGAGACCACTCTGACCGGCTCGGCCGAGGAGATTCAGGTGCGAATTCGAAAGATGACCGCGGCCGGGGTCAACCAGGTCGCGATCGCTGGGGACCAAACGGTGATCGACGAGTTCAATACGCAGGTGATTCAGGGGCTGACCTAGTTTCCACGGTCGTGGCGGCCGGACCGCTCCGGGATTCTTCCCCTGGCAGGTTTGATTAGGCCGCGCCTCGTGGATTCAGGTCCTCGGGTGCGGGATAAAAAAGCATCGTTCAAGCTAAAGCGTAATGATTCTTTTGCGAGCGGGTTATGCAGACTGCGGGAGAAGCGAATGCAACCATTCAAGAATTTCACTGGATTAGTGGCGCCGTTGGATCGGCCCAACGTCGATACTGATCAGATTATCCCCAAGCAGTTTCTCAAGGCGGTGCTGCGCAGCGGACTGGGCGCGACGCTTTTTTATGACTGGCGCAATCAGCCCGACAGTCAGTTCGTGCTGTCGGAACCGCGCTTCAAGGCGGCGAGTATCCTGGTGGCGCGCGCCAACTTCGGCTGCGGCTCATCGCGCGAGCATGCGGTCTGGGCACTGGCCGATTTCGGCTTTCGCGTGATAATCGCGCCGTCGTTCGCCGATATTTTTCGCAACAACTGCCTCAAGAACGGCGTGCTGACGATTGTGCTCAAGCCGGAGGAGGTCGAAGCGATCTTTCTCGCGATCAAGCGCCACGAAGGCTACAGCCTGACGATCGATCTTGCGGGACAAAAGGTTACCGATGAGGCGGGCTGGTCGGCGCACTTCGCGATCGACGAATTCCCCAAGAAGTGCCTGCTCGAAGGACTCGACGATATCGCACTGACGCTGGCGCATGAGTCCGAGATCGTCGCCTACGAAACGAAGCATCCGACTGCTCTTCGGTGAGTGCGTGATGATCTCAAGGCTCCCGCTGATTGCATCATTGTCTATCGCGATGACTGCGATAATCGCGATGATGTCGGCGGCTCATGCCGCGCCGCCGGTTACGGTGACCGTCAACTCGATTAGCGCCGCGGGCGTCGGGCCGGCGATCGGCTCTGTCACCTTCGCCGACAGCAAGTGGGGCCTGCTCGTCACGCCGAATCTTTCCGGTTTGCCCGCCGGCGTGCACGGCTTCCATATCCACGAAAAACCTGCGTGCGGGCCGGCCGATCATGACGGCAAAATGGCCGCCGGCTTCGCCGCTGGGGGGCATCTCGATCCCGCCGCGACCAGGCATCATAAGGGGCCCTATGGCAATGGGCATGCCGGCGACCTGCCGCCGCTGGTGGTAAACGCCGATGGCAAGGCGACGACGCCGGTGCTCGCGCCGCGCCTGCTGCTCAAGGATGTTCAGGGTCGCGCGATCATGGTTCATGCGGGCGGCGATAACTATGCCGACGAGCCTGAGCCGCTGGGCGGCGGCGGGCCGCGTATCGCATGCGGAGTAATTCCGTAGAATTGGATCGGCCGCGGATTTTGATCGCGGCTGCGGCCCATCAGCGGATGCGGCTCGATCACTTTATGGCCGGGGCGCTGGCGCCGGAGTATTCGCGGGCGCAGGCGGCGCGGATGATCAAAGCGGGCCGCGTGACGCTCAACGGCGCGAGTGCGCGAGTCTCGGCGACTTTGCGGGCGGGAGATCGGATCGAGATTGGCGCACCGCCCGAGGTGACGCCGGCAGTGGCGAGCGCGGACGCACCGGAAATCACCGTAATCTATGCCGACGACGAACTGATCGCGGTGAACAAGCCGGCCGGCATGACGGTCCATCAGGCGCCGGGCCATCTCCACTCGACTCTGGTCGATGGGCTGCTCGCGCGCTTTCCGGAGCTCGCCGCGATGGCCGAGCCCGACGGAATTATGCGGCCGGGGATTGTTCATCGGCTGGACAAGGACACGTCGGGCGTGATGGTGGTGGCGCGCACGCCATTTGCGCGCACCGCCTTGGCCAGGCAGTTCAAAGAGCGCATGGTCAGCAAGTTCTATGTCGCGCTCGTGCGCGGCGTCGTCGCGCGTGAGCAATTCACGCTCGCTCAGCCGATCGGACGCCATCCGACCGAACGCCAACGGATGTCGGTGCGGTCGCGCACGCCGCGCGCGGCGGTGAGCCATGTGACGGTGCTATGGCGCGGCGCGGGAGTAACGTTAGTCGGGGTGCGGCCCGAGACCGGGCGGACGCATCAGATTCGCGTGCATCTGGCGGCAGCCGGCCATCCCTGCGTCGGCGACACGACTTACGGTTCGCGCGAGACCGCGACCCATCCGATGGGGCGTCAGGCGCTGCATGCCTTCGCGTTGGCGGTGGACCATCCCCGCAGCGGCGCACGGCTCGAGTTTCGCGCCCCGCTGGCGGAGGAAATAGCGAAGTATATGGCGGCACTTGGGCTCGGTGCCGCGGGCGATCTGATCGAGCGATGGGTCGCGGCAGGGGAGTAATTCCGAGTTAGCTTCTGAAGCAGAGGGCTCCCAGCTTTACCCTGACGTCTCATTATTGACAGCAACTCTTATTCGGCGCATAAGCTCGGCTAACGGCCGAGCCAGAGGGGCTGGCTTCTTGAGGTCGTGGGGACCGTCAACTCGCAACTGCTCTGAGCTCCGTACTGCCTGGCTTCGTTTTACGGAGCTTGTTAAGGGCAAAGGAGAAACGCCATGCAGAGGTTCGCGCGCGTGATGGCGGCGGCGATGCTGATTGCATTACTGCCGTCGAGAGGGTGGTCGCAGGCGACCGATCGTAGCGAGATGGATCAGTGGCTCAAGGATTCGCAGAATCAGGGCGAACTCGCGATCGGCACGAAGGTCACCATTCAGAACTGGCAGCAGTACCGGAATTTTTTGCCGCTGGGCATGCAGGAGATGTTCGCCGGGAAGTACTTCTGGAAGATACCGCCGGAAGCCGTGCTAGAGGTGGGGCCGACAGTCCATGATTTCCTATTGAAGAGTTGGATCGAGCGGACCGAGAAGTATTCGCCACAAACCACGGTCGAGTTGCTTCCTAATGGCCATTACGTACTACACAACTACCATGGTGGGACGCCGTTCCCGAATCCGTCGGAGCCGTACAAGGGCTGGAAGGTGCTCGCGAATATCAACTGGCCGGCG
Organism: Candidatus Binataceae bacterium; assembly: GCA_035308025.1. Classification (NCBI taxonomy): domain Bacteria; phylum Candidatus Binatota; class Binatia (SeqCode); order Binatales (SeqCode); family Binataceae (SeqCode); species Binataceae bacterium (SeqCode). The sequence goes on along the minus strand of DATGHL010000012.1, from coordinate 63,317 downwards.
GGACCGCAGATGTATGTCAATGGGCCGAATAACTACGGCTCGGTCTGGGCGATTGATCGCTATGGCAATGTCAATGCGACTACGCTGGATGTGGTCTACCGGGTGAGCACGAGTGACTATATCAGCGACCCAGGGATTCCCGCGTCGAGCCTCGATTACCTGCCCGGGGTATGGTACACGGAATGGCTCATGGAGGAGTCGCCGGAACAGGCGCGCTATACCGCGTCGTTAAATCTATTTTACATCGATCAGGAGAAGCAGCCATTTCCGGACACGTACGTATTCGTGCCGGCGTTGCGCCGATCGCTGCGCTTGGCGAGTACGGCGCGTTGTTCGCCGGTGTTCGGCTTTGACTGGACTTACGACGACGCCAAGGGCAACGGCTTTAATGGTAGCACCTCGATCTACACCGGCGATTTTCTGGGCGATCGCAAGATTTTAACGCTAGCGCACTTTAACCAGGACGGCGCGATCTTCCCGGGCGGTTACCTGATGCCGCTTGGATTCCCCAAACCCTCGTGGGGCAAATGGGAAGTGCGGGACATGGCGATCGACGATGTCCACCGGATTTCGAGCGAAGCGTCGGGCTACTGTTATTCGAGCCGGATCATGTATGCCGACAAGGAGCACTGGTTGGGCGACTGGGTTGATCTGTTCGACTCGAATCACAAGCTCTGGAAATCGATTTCGTATTACAACGGAGCCGGCGACGTGCCGGGGATGGGTCATATGTGGGAGGGCATTTCGTCGTCCGCGATGGATTTCCAGAACTCGCACGAGACGGTCTGGTGCGGATTCGGCAATCCCTGGAAGCGCAAGCCGTATATCGATATTAACGTGCCGAAAGAGTATTTCGACGGGGTCAAGTACGGGAGTCCGGGTGGGCTTCAGCAGATCATGCGCTGAGCTTTTCGCAAAGGCGTAGTAGCGGTTGGACGATGCCGGGGCGTAGTCATCAGCCGCGCCCCGGCGCGCCCGGGATCACAGGGATGGAACTGCAAGAACATCGCGGGGGTTGCTATTGTGGTAATCTGCGCTGGACCCTGCGGTCGCAGCTAGCGGTGGCGCAATTGCCGGTGCGGACCTGCGGCTGCGGGTTCTGCCGCAAGCACGGCCTGCTGACAACTTCGGATCCGCAAGGTGAGATGGATTTCAGCGTTAGCGATCGCACGATGCTGCTCCGCTATCGGTTCGATACTGCCACCGCGGACTTCCTGATGTGCGGGCGCTGCGGGGTCTATGTCGGCGCACAAATGGAGGAAGCCGGCCGCCATTACGCGATCGCGAACCTGCGCACGCTCGAGAGCGACGGTGAACTCGGGGTCGTGCAGCCGATGGACTATTCAAGCGAGAACGCTGTCACACGGCGCGCGCGCCGCGCCAGCCGCTGGACGCCGGTGCGCACGCCTGCATGAGAGATCGATGATCGACGCGCATCAGGAGCGGAAGGCGCTGATCGCGGATACGGAGATTTCGTTGGCCGGCGAGGCGGTCGCCCTTGAGCCGCTGACGCCGGCCCATTGCGAGGCGCTGGAAAAAGTCGCCGCCGAGTTTGCGGGCAAGGCCGCGGATTATCCGCACAGCTTCGTGCCGTTAACGCCGTCCGAGGTGCGAATCTACGTGGCCACCGCTCTGGCGCAACGGGAGCGCGGCGAACGCTATCCCTTCGCGATCCGCTTCGACCATTCGATCATCGGGTCGACCAGCTATTTCCCTTTCTTCTGGAGCTGGCCCGAACACTCGCCGTTCGCCCAACGCCAAGCGCCCGATGCCATCGAGATCGGCGCCACCTGGATTGCGCCTTCGACGCAGCGCACGCGATGCAATACCGAAGCGAAACTGCTGCTGCTGACGCACGCTTTCGAGGAATGGCAGGTTCATCGCGTGAGCCTCAAGACCGACGAGCGCAATCAGCGCTCGCGCAACGCAATCGAGCGGATCGGCGCGAAGTTCGACGGGATTTTGCGCGGCGACATGCCCGCCCGCGACGCGACCACAAGAAACTCGGCCTACTACTCGATTATCGCCAACGAATGGCCCGCGGTGAGAGCCGAATTGGAGGCGCGGCTTGCGCGGGACGCGCGGCGGTAAACAAAGAGTGCGCAACCGGTTGATTGACCCATCATCAGATTGGTTGACACATTTGCGGGGCTGCGATAGTCTCGATGTTCTACTCCTGCTGTGAGGCTGTTCAATCGTGCCTCCGGGATTCGGTCGTCCCCTGGCAGCCGGCCCGCCCGCTCCCCGACGTAACGCGATTCGAAGCGTAAGGCGTCGCCCCCAAAATCCGGACGGTGGCAAAAGCAAAGGCGGGCGGAGCAGCCAGGTAACGGACGAAGCTATCACCAAGGCGCGCGATGCATGCGACGCCGGCCGATGCTGCCGGAAGCGACGTTGCCGGAAATAGAGCTTCAATCGGCCGGGAAAAGTCGCGAGACCCAGGAAGTTAGAGGAGTAGACGGAGTTGCGGGGTAAGTAATATGGCAAGAGGTCGGGGACCGGAACGAAACGACATCGAAGAGTCGCCTGAGGAAGGCGCGCAGACCCCGCCGCAGGCGGCGTTTGTACGGCCGCGCGGCGGACAACATTCCCATCGCGAGCCGCATCGCGGAGCGGCCCCGAACGGCGGCGCAGCCGCCAATGGCGGCAACGGTGAGGCGGAGACCGCGGGCGGGACGAATGGCGCGGCGTCGAGCGGCGAGCCTCAATCGGCGCCTTTGGCGGCATCGGCGCCAGCGGTCGCGAGCGGCGGCGATCGGCGAGCCCCAGTCAGCATCATCAGCGAAAGCGGGACGCTGAATCTCAAGGCGCTCAAGGGCGCGAAGATCACGGAACTGGCCGGCATCGCGCGCGATTACAATATCGAAGGCGCGGCCAACATGCGCAAGCAGGAGATGATTTTCGCCATCCTGCAGGCGCAGGCGCAGCGCAATGGTTCGATTCTCGGCGAAGGCGTGCTGGAAATCCTGCCCGACGGCTTCGGCTTTCTGCGCGCACCGGACTACAATTATCTGCCGGGCCCCGACGACATTTATATCTCGCCGAGTCAGATCCGACGGTTCAATCTGCGCACCGGGGATATTACCTCGGGGTTGATTCGTCCGCCCAAAGAGGGCGAGCGCTACTTCGCGCTGCTCAAGGTTGAGTCGATCAACTATGAAGAGCCTGAGAAGGCGCGCGACAAGATTCTGTTCGACAATCTGACCCCGCTCTATCCTGAGGAGCGGATCAAGCTCGAATACAATCACGAGGATTACACCACGCGGATCATCGATCTGGTGGCGCCGATCGGCAAAGGGCAGCGCGGCTTAATCGTGGCGGCGCCGTTTACCGGCAAGACCATGATGCTGCAGGCGATCGCGAAAGCGATCGCGCATAACCATCCGGAAATTATCCTTATCGTTCTGCTGGTGGATGAGCGACCCGAAGAAGTCACCGACATGCTGCGTTCGGTGCAGGGCGAGGTGGTCAGTTCGACTTTTGACGAGCCGCCGACCCGCCACGTGCAAGTCGCCGAGATGGTGATCGAGCGCGCGCGGCGACTGGTCGAGCATGGTCGCGACGTCGTCATCCTGCTGGATTCGATCACACGCCTGGCGCGGGCCTACAACACGGTCGTGCCGCCCTCCGGCAAGATTCTCTCGGGCGGCGTCGACTCCAACGCGCTGCACAAGCCCAAGAAGTTTTTCGGCGCGGCGCGCAACACCGAGGACGGTGGCAGTCTCACGATCATCGCGACGGCGCTGGTTGATACCGGCAGCCGCATGGACGAGGTCATCTTCGAGGAATTCAAGGGCACCGGTAATCAACAGATCGCGTTGGATCGCCGCCTGCTCGAGAAGCGCATCTTCCCGACGATCGATATTCAGCGTTCGTCCACCCGCAAGGAAGAGTTGCTGCTGCCGCGCAGCACTTTGAACCGCGTCTGGATTCTGCGCAAGCTGCTGTCGCAGCTCAACGCGGTTGAATCGATGGAGTTCCTGCTCGACAAGATGCAGGGGACCAAGACCAACGAAGAGTTTTTGGAGTCGATGAACGCGTAGCGCCGATTGAGTAAAATTTGGGATGGGCAAGTAGCCCGCCGGTATTGAGACAGAGTGCCGCCGCGAAGGCGGGAGAGAGGTTTAGACAGCGCCTATGACGGAAATCAGCATGAAGCAGCTGCTCGAGGCCGGCGTACATTTCGGCCATCAGACCAGTCGCTGGAATCCCAAGATGAAGCCCTACATTTTCGGCGCGCGCAACGGGATTTACATCATCGATCTGCAGCAGACGGTCAAGATGTTCCGCAGCGTCTATGAGTTTGTGCGCGACCTCGCGGCCGACGGCGGCACGCTGCTGATGGTCGGGACCAAAAAGCAGGCGCAGGACATCGTGCGCGAAGAAGCCGAGCGCTGCGGCATGTATCACGTCAACAGCCGCTGGCTCGGCGGTATGCTGACCAATTTTCAGACGATTCGCGCCTCGATTGATCGGCTCAAGAAGCTCGAGGAAGTTATGGCCGATCCCGAAATGATCCAGGCGCTGACCAAGAAAGAGATGAGCGATAACGAAAAGATGCACGGCAAACTAATGACCACGCTGTCCGGCATCAAGAACATGCGCAAGCTGCCCGACGCCCTCTGGGTGATCGATACCAAGAAGGAAGAGATCGCCGTGGCCGAGGCCAACCGGCTGGGGATCCCGGTGGTCGCGGTTGTCGATACGAATTGCGATCCTGATCAGATCGCCTACCGGATTCCCGGCAACGACGACGCGATTCGCGCGATCAAACTGTTCACCGCAGCCGTGGCCGACGCAGTGATCGAGGGTAAGGCGCTCGCGGAGGAACGCGCGCGCGGCCGCGACGAAACGCTGCCGCTCAATGATCACAACAACGGCAGCACGTCCGAGGCGCCGCCCCCACCAGCTTAGGGCTCGTGACAATTCAGACTCGGGCTGATTCAGGACACAACAGGAACGACTTAAGCGCCTCAGTGTGCGGCTAATTTCAGGAAAGCTAATGGACGTAAACGCGAATCTGGTCAGAGAGCTGCGCGACAAGACCGGCGCCGGCATCATGGATTGCAAGAAGGCGCTGGCCGAGAGCAAGGGCGAGCTCGAGCAGGCCGTGGTTTGGCTGCGCGAAAAGGGGATCGCTCAAGCCGCGAAGCGCGCCGGACGTGTCGCCTCGGAAGGCTCAGTCGGCACCTATATTCATGCGGGCGGCAAGCTCGGCGTGCTGGTCGAGATCAACTGCGAGAGCGATTTTGTCGCCAAAACGCCGGAATTTCAGACCCTGGTCAAAGAGATCGGAATGCAGATTGCGGCGCAAAATCCGCGCTGCGTGCGGCGCGAGGAGCTCGAGCCGGCCGTGCTCGAGCAGGAACGGCAGATCTACGCCTCGCAGGCGGCCGACAAGCCGCCGCAGGTGATCGCCAAGATAGTAGAGGGCAAAATCGAAAAGTTCTACAAGGATGCGGTGCTCAACGAGCAGGCCTGGGTGCGCGATCCGAATCGCACCATCAGCGATCTGCTGGGCGAGTATGTCGGTAAGCTCGGCGAGAAGATCGAAATTCGCCGCTTCGCCCGCTTTCAGCTCGGCGAGAACCTCGGCAGCAAGCCCGCCTCTGCGGAATAGCGCCTGGCCTTCCGGCGCGAATCCGAGAACAGCGCGATAACGTACTTCAGTGTAATGACCGAGCGAACCGGCAAACCCCGTTATCGGCGCGTCCTGCTCAAACTCTCGGGAGAGGCGCTCGCGCCCGAACAAGGTATGGGTATCGATCTTGACGCGCTCGGCCGGATCGCGCTGGAAATCAAGGAAATCGCGGCACTGGGCGTCGAGCTCGCGATGGTCATCGGTGGAGGCAATATTCTGCGCGGCAGCTCCTACGAGGCGCGCGGGATGGACCGTTCGACGGCCGATCAGATGGGGATGCTGGCAACCGTGATCAACGCGCTGGCGCTGCAGAATGCTTTAGAACAGTGCGGGGTGACGACGCGAGTCCTCTCCGCGATCGCGATCCACGCCGTCTGTGAGCCTTATATCCGGCGGCGTGCGATCCGGCATCTCGAGCGCGGCCGCGCGGTGATCTTCGCAGCCGGCACCGGCAATCCGTACTTTACCACCGATACCGCCGCCAGCCTGCGCGCGATGGAGATCAGCGCCGAGGTGATTTTCAAGGCGAGTCATCATATCGACGGCGTCTATGATCGCGATCCGCAGATTGAGGACGGCGCCGTGCTTTTCGACCGGCTGAGCTATCGCGAAGTGCTCGACCGCAATCTCAAGGTGATGGATGCGACGGCACTGACGCTCTGTATGGACCATCAGCTCCCAATCATCGTCTTTAATTTGCGCAAATCCGGGAATATAAGAAGGGCGGTGAATGGCGAACCGATCGGCACCTGGGTAGGACCGGATACTCGTGCGGTAGACGCGCCGGCGGAGACATCCCAGCCGGGTAAGTGAGCAGGCAGATCAGAAAAGAAACTGATTGCGGAGGAGCGGCGCGTCGGCGCGAGCAAGCCGGATGAGCCGCGTGAGCCAGTGAGCGACGAAGTAGTCGAGTTGGCGGGTTCGGAGATGGCGGCGGCGGTCAGCGCTTTTCGCCATGAGCTAAGCCGGGTGCGCACCGGCCGAGCTTCGACCGCGCTGCTCGAGGGGTTGCACGTCAACTACTACGGGGCGAAAACACCGCTGCGGCAGTTGGCCGGCTTGGCGGCGCCGGAACCGCGCCTGCTGGTGATCACGCCGTATGATCGCGGCTCGATCGGAGAGATCGAAAAGGCGATTCAAACCTCAGACCTCGGCCTGAACCCGATGAATGACGGCAAGCTCATTCGGATTCCGATTCCCGAACTTAACGAGGAGCGGCGCCGCGAGTTGGTCAAGCACGTGCGCAAAATCGGTGAGGAATTCCGCGTGAGTGTGCGCAACCATCGGCGCGACGCCAACGATATGCTCAAGCAGATGAACAAGGACAAGCAGATCGGCGACGACGACTTGCGCAGCGCCGAGGCCAAAGTCCAGCAGCTCACGACCGCGCATATCGAAAAGCTCGACCAGGTGCTGGCGGCGAAGGAAGCCGAAATCATGGAGGTCTGAGGGTCGCGTCATTGCTGATCCTCAGGCATTCTTAAACGGACGTGGCTTCTTCACTTCCTCTCAGCGAATTTCCCCAGCTCTCGCTAGACCCGGCGCGGCTGCCGCGCCATGTCGCCGTCGTGATGGACGGTAACGGCCGCTGGGCGACGCGGCGCGGACTGAATCGCTGCGAGGGCCATCGGCGCGGCAAAGACGCCGCGCGCGCAGTCGTCGAGGCTGCGCGCGAACTCGGCATCCCCTATCTGACGCTCTTCGTTTTTTCCCACGAAAATTGGCAGCGGCCGGTGCCGGAGGTGGGTTTTCTGATGCGCCTGTTTCATCGGTTCCTACTGACCGAGAGCAAGCGCCTGATGAAGCGTGGGGTCCGCCTGATTACGGTCGGCGAGACGGCGCGGCTGCCCGCCGCGGTCCGCCGCGCGCTCGACGAGATGGTTGCGCTGACGGCCGGCAACCGGAAGATGACGCTGGCGCTCGCGCTCTCCTACGGCGGCCGCCAGGATCTCGCCGCGGCTGCGCGCCGCATCGCTGAGGGCGTCGCCGCCGGACGGATCACCCCGCAGCAGGTCAATGAAGAACTTCTCGGCAACGAATTGATGACGGCCGGCATTCCCGATCCCGATCTGTTGATTCGGACCTCGGGCGAGCAGCGCATCTCGAATTTTTTCCTCTATCAGCTCGCTTATACCGAACTCTACTTCACCGAGACGCTGTGGCCGGATTTCCGCGAGACCGACCTGCTGAAGGCGCTCGCGGACTATCAGGCGCGCGAACGCCGCTTCGGTACTGTAGATGTTCGGACCGGTGTCAGGACAGATGTTCTGAAAGCAGTTGGCGGCGGGGCGGTTGATAGTTCGGCGGCGGCGGGTGGCGCAGAGGGCTCGCCGCGCGCGCTCTCGACCGGCTGAAGGCCGCCACTCGGGGGTGGGCAGGGCAGCGGAAACCGCGGGGCTGGAGCTTGAAACGCTCAAGCCGCCACTCAAGTGGGCCGGCGGCAAGCGCTGGCTGGTACCCGGTCTGCGAGAACGCTGGCCCGTACACGCTGGTCGCCGGCTGGTCGAACCTTTCTGTGGGGGCCTGGCAGTTGCGCTCGGACTGCGACTGGCGCGCGCGCTACTCAACGATATCAATCCCCACGCGGTGAATTTCTATCGCTGGCTCGCGAAAGGGCTGCAAGCTGCTCTTCCGCAGCGTAACGACGAGCGTGTCTATTACGCGAATCGCGACCGTTTTAATCAACTGGCGAAAACCGGCGCGCCTGAGAGCGCGGAAGCGGCGGAACTTTTTTACTATCTGAATCGTACCGGCTACAACGGTTTGTGCCGGTTCAATAGCGCCGGGAGTTTCAATGTACCTTTCGGCAAATACAAGACGATTCGCTATCTGACCGATTTTTCACCCTACCGCACAGTCTTTGCCGAGTGGAAGTTCAGTTGCGGCGACTTCGCGAGGCTCGCTCTGGAGCCGGGCGATTTCGTCTATGCCGATCCGCCTTACGACGCCGGCTTCACGAAATATTCGAGAGAGGACTTCACCTGGAAGGATCAAGTGCGACTCGCTGAATGGCTCGCGCGTCATCCGGGGCCGGTCGCGGCGTCGAATCACGCTACTGCACGAATTATTGAGCTCTACCGCGGCCTCGGGTTCGAGCTGATCGAGTTGGAGGCGCCGCGCATGATTAGCTGCACCGGTGATCGCACGCGGGCGCGCGAGGTCCTCGCACTGCGAGGCGTCTAAGCCGGCCCGGTGCTGCGAACCAGGTTAATCACCGCGGCCATCGCCCTGCCTCTGCTACTGGCGGGAGTGATTTTTGCGCCCGTCGGCGCGTTCACGATTTTTATCGGAATCGCCACAGCGTGGGGCCTGTTCGAGGTCGTCGTGATGAACGAACCACGTCGCGGGCAGCTCTGGCTGATTCTGCTGTGCGGCGCCCTCCCCGCGATAACCCTGCTGACCTGCGGCCCGGGTCCATGGCTCGCACCGTTGGCGGTAATCGTCGCGCTGTGTGCACTGACGCTGCGGGTCGGGATAGAAGGTCCTTGTCACGCAAATGTTTGGACGCGGGTGCTCGGCACGCTTGGCGTCGGCGTGCTTTTCCCCTATCTGGCATTTCTCCGTAACGGTCCGCACGGCGTCGCGATCGTCATCCTGATGTTCCTGATCGTCGTGGCGAGCGATTCGGGAGCTTATTTCGCCGGCCGATCGCTCGGGCGAATCAAGCTGTTGCCCAAGGTCAGCCCGAAGAAGACGCTCGAAGGCGCGGTCGGCGGGTTGGCTGCCAGCGTGATTGCCGGGTTGGTGCTGCGTCCGATGCTGACCCCGAATCTGGGCAATCGGCAGATGATTGCGCTGGCGGTGGTCGTGGCGGCGCTCGCGCAGGTAGGCGACCTGGCCAACTCTGCGGTCAAGCGAATCGCGGGAGTCAAGGATTCCGGCTGGATTTTTCCGGGACACGGCGGCTTGCTCGATCGCACGTGCAGCCTAGTCTTCCCGGCGGTTTTCACCTACTATTATTTTTACTAATCCGCTCCGAAGCTGCGCGCCGGGTCGTTGTCCGAATGATCATATCTATCGTTGCTGCGGTTGTTATTTTCGCCATTCTGATCGTCGTGCACGAGGCCGGCCATTTCGTGATGGCCAAGCGGGTCGGCGTGCGCGTGCTCCGCTTTTCGATCGGCTATCCGCCGCGGCTGTTTGGGATTCGGCGCGGTGAGACCGACTATGCTTTCGGCGCGACGCCATTAGGCGGCTACGTCCGGATGCTCGGGGACGAGATTGCTGAAGAGCCCAGCGCCGAGACGATCACCAGCTATCTTGGGGAGCTTAAACTCGATCTGCTGGCGGCGGCAAAGACCCGCGGAGGGCTTGTACATGCCGGGACGAACGCGGTTGCCAATCCGCCCGGGCCTGGCAACAAGGCTGGGGACGCGACGCTGATCGCGATGGCGCGCGAGATCGAGGCGCGGCCCCACGACTTCGACACGACGATGCTGGGCCGTAAGCTCAAGCCCGACGAGGCCATCTTGCTCGGCGAAATCGCCAGATGCGCAGCGCTCGAGCAGGCCGGGTCGGTCGAGCGGGCGACGGCAAGACTGGCCGAGATCAAGCCGGTCGGGCTCGTGAAGGAGTTCAACGCGCGAGCCTTCCCGAGCCAACCGCTGCACCGGCGCTTCGCGATCGTGCTCGCGGGCCCGGCCTCGAATATCCTGTTCGCCCCGCTCCTGATGACGATCGTCCTGATGTTTGGCGTACCGACGCTGCTGCCGGTGCTGGGCGCGCTCGATCACGGGATGCCGGGTTATGCGGCCGGCCTGCGCGAGGGCGATCACGTGACCGCGATCGACGGAGTCGCGATCGATTCCTGGGACGCGATGTCGCGCGCGGTCAAAGACAGTAGCGGCCGTCCGCTTGATCTTGCAGTGCAGCGCGGACAAGACGCGGCCGGCGCGATCCATGTTACGGTGCGGCCTGAACTGCTGCCGGAAGAAACGATCTATGGCGATCACGAGCCCACCTGGATTATCGGCGTCAAGCCGAGCGGCGCCGCCACAGTCAAGAAACTCTCTCTGCTGAAAGCAATCCCAGCCGGCGTGGCCGAATCGGCGCGGATGGCCGAAACTTTGGTGATCGGCATCGGCAAGATTGTCGCCGGCAAAACGCCGGTGCGGCAGGCGCTCGGCGGACCGATCATGATCGCACAGATCGCCGGCCGCGAAGCCCATCAGGGCTTTGCCGAAGTAGCGCTCTTCATGGTCACGCTGAGCCTTGAATTGGGGATCATCAACCTGCTGCCTGTGCCGCTGCTCGACGGCGGCCATCTGCTGTTTTTCGCGATCGAGGGGATTCGCGGCGAGCCGCTCAAGCTGCGCCATCGCGAGATCGCGATGCAGGTGGGGCTGTTTTTGCTGGCGATCCTCATGGCGTTCGTAATCCTGAATGACATTTCCCGCCTTATCGGTTGAGCGGCTGCTCGAGGCCGGTGTAGCGGTCGGGCCGGTGCTCGGGCTCGAAACCGGCGGACCGGTCGCAAGTCTCGGGGTGGTGGCGCGCGGCCGGATTCAGGCCGTTTTATCGCGCCCATTGATCTCGCATTGCGCGGGATTACCCGATGCAGTTAACGAAGTGCTCGACGGGGCCGGATTCAAGCTGCGCGACTTGGCCGCGATCGCGGTCGGTATCGGGCCCGGCTCTTTCACTGGCCTGCGCGTCGGATTGAGCTACGCCAAGGGGTTGGTGAGCGCCTTGGGTATGGCGATTGTGGGCGTATCGTCGCTGGAAGCGATCGCACTCTGCGCCGCGCGCGAGGCCCGCGCCGGTATGACGGTCTGCCCGATAATTGACGCGCGGCGTGGGGAACTCTACACCGCGCTTTACCGCTCCTCCGGTGATGCGCTAGAAAGGGTGACGGGAGATTTGGCGGTTTCGGTTGACGAGCTTGCCGCGAGACTTTCCGGTGATGTGATAGTTGTCGGGGAGGCGATGGGTGAGGAGGTGCGGACGGCCGCGCAAGCGCGCGGGTACCGTATCGAGGTCGTGACTGGAGCCGCAGAATTGTCTTTGCGGGGAAGCTTGGTGGCCGTGCTTGGCGCCGGGCGGGTTGCGTCGCACGAGATTGATCATGCCGCCACACTCGAACCGCTTTACGTTCGCGCCGCGGATGCGCAGGTCAAGTCGTCGCCGGCGAGCAACAACGGCGCGAGTGGTAACAGTGAAGTGAAGCCGGAGGTAGAAGCCAATGGAACGTCGCGAAGAGGAATTGATCCAGCGCTACGCCGAGCATGACGCCGAGTTGCGCGCACTCTACGTCGAGCATCAGGAGTTCAAGCGCCAGCTCGATCCGTATCGTCACAAGCTTCACCTGACAAATGCCGAAGAGCTCGAAATGAAGCGGCTGCAGAAGCTCAAGCTGGCCTCGAAAGACCGCATGATGGAGTTGATTAATCGGCATCAGCACGAGCACGCGAACTAGGTCGCGGCGGGCGCAGGTGCCGCGTCCGTCCAGCAGTTTTCCGCCTTTTGCGGTCGGCGTAACCAACGTCAAGAATGCCAAGTCATACAATATCGGTGCTGGTTGAAAACGAGTTCGGCGTGTTGGCGCGGGTGGCCGGGCTGTTCTCGAGCCGCGGCTTCAATATCGAATCGCTGACGGTCAACGAAGATCCGCTGGATCCGACTCAATCACGTATCGTGGTGGTCAGTTCGGGCGACGACCAGGTGCTCGAGCAGGTCAACAAGCAGCTCAACAAACTGGTTTCGGTGATCAAGGTGACCGATTTCCACGAGGTCGACACGCTCGACCGCGAACTGATGCTGGTGAAGGTCACCGTCGAAGAGCGGATGCGCTCGGAGCTCAATGCGATCGTGCAGGCGTTTCGGGCGCATGTGGTGGATATCGGACCGCGCGCGCAGACGATCGAGATCACAGGCGACAGCAGCAAAATCCGTGCGTTCATCGAGTTGATGCGTCCGCTCGGAATCAAAGAGATCGTGCGCACCGGCAAGATTGCGCTCGCACGCTCGGTCCAGGCCGAAAACAATAATCGCAACCTGCGCAATGCGGGTTAGGGGAAACACTGATGAAGGTTTTTTACGATCGTGACGCCGATCTGAGCGCCCTCCGGACGCACAAGATCGCGATTATGGGTTTCGGCAGTCAGGGCCACGCGCACGCGCTCAACCTGCGCGACAGCGGGATGGACGTGCGGGTGGGTCTGCGGGCGGACAGCCCCTCGGTGGCCAAGGCCGAAAAGCAGGGATTGCGCGTGCTCGAGACGGCCGCGGCCGCGCGCGAAGCCGACATCATCATGATGCTGACGCCGGACGAAATGGCCTCCGACATCTTCAAGGCCGAGATCGAGCCGCATCTGAGCAAGGGCAAGTATCTCGCCTTCGGCCACGGCTTCAATATCCACTTCAAGTTCATCCAGCCGGCCAAAGACGTGAATGTTTTCATGATCGCGCCGAAGGGCCCCGGCCATCTGGTGCGCTCGGAGTTCGTCAAGGGTCGCGGCGTGCCCTGCCTGCTGGCGGTCGAGCAGGATCCCTCGGGCGACACGCACAAGATTGGCTTGGCTTACGGCTGCGCGATCGGCGGCGGCCGCGCGGCGATAATCGAGACCAGCTTCCGCGAAGAGACCGAGACCGATCTGTTCGGCGAACAATCGGTGCTCTGCGGAGGGCTGACCGAGCTGATCCGCGCCGGCTACGAGACCTTGGTCGAGGCAGGCTATGCGCCCGAGATGGCCTACTTCGAGTGCCTGCACGAGGTCAAGCTAATCGTCGATCTGATTTACGAGGGCGGCATCTCGAACATGCGCTACTCGATCAGCAATACCGCGGAATATGGCGACATGACGCGCGGCAACAAGATCATCGGCGAGACCACGCGCGCCGCCATGAAACAGATTCTGGCGGATATCCAGTCGGGCAAATTTGCGAACGAATGGATCGGCGAGTACCGGCAGGGACTCAAGAATTTCAAGCGCCTGCGCGCCGAAGGCGAAAAGCATCCGGCGGAAGAGGTCGGGCGGCAACTGCGTTCATTTATGCCGTGGTTGGGCAGCGAGCGCCTGGTTGATCGCGCCCGCAACTGAGCGTGGCGCGATTGAACGTGGCGCGACCGAGTGTGTAGGTGATCGCGCGGACCGCATCGATTCTGCATATTGCGCCCGAAGGCGCCACGATCACGCTCGGTATAGCGATTGTGGGAATCGGCGCACTGATCCTCGGATGGGGATGGCTGGGAGTGCTCGTGCTGGCGCTTGCCGGCGCCGTCGGGGCCTTTTTCCGCGATCCGGAGCGGCGGGCGGTCGCGGATGCGGATGCCGTGATCTCCGCGGCTGACGGCAAGGTCTGCGACATCAGTGATGCCACGATTCCAGGCACTGTCGGGGAAGCCTCGAGATCACGCCGCGTCGCAGTGTTTATGTCGCCGCTTAACGTCCACGTCAATCGCGCGCCGGTGAGCGGCGCGATCGTCGGGATCGAGCATACGGCGGGAGAGTTCCGCGCGGCCTTTCGCGACGACGCCAACGAGCACAACGAGCGTAATGTAATCCTCTTTGCCGACCGCGGCGGACGGCGCCACGCGATCGTGCAGATTGCAGGCTATCTCGCCCGCCGGATCGTCTGCCGGGTGCGGCGCGACGAACGGGTTGAGCGCGGACAGCGGGTCGGCTTGATCATGTTCGGCAGCCGCGTTGACCATTACTTTCCGCTCGACTACCGGGTGGCGGTCAAAGTCGGCGAGCGGGTGCGCGCCGGTGAGAGCGTGATCGGGGAGCTTGGACAAAATGGCAACTGACGGCGCGGCGCCGGGCGACGAGCATGTCGCGCGGCTGCAACTGATTTCGGGCCGGCTGCTGGAAAAGCCCCGGCCGGCAGTGACTCCGCCGCGGCGCGGAGTCTTCGTGGTGCCGGCGACGATCACCTCGCTCGGGCTGCTGGCCGGCTTCTACTCGATGATTTCCTCGATCGACGCGCATTTCGAGGTGGCCGCAGTGATGATTGCGCTGGCCTTCATCTGCGACGGACTCGACGGGCGTGTGGCGCGGCTCTCCCGCTCGTCCAGCCAGTTCGGGATCGAACTGGACAGCCTGTCGGACGTGGTCGCCTTTGGCGCTGCGCCGGCGATCCTTACCTATGCCTGGGCGATGCGTCCGCTCGGCGGCGTGGGCGCCGTAATCAGTGGACTCTATGTGATCGCCGGCGCGCTGCGGCTGGCGCGCTTCAACGTGCAGACCGGCAGCATCGATAAGCGGCGCTTCGTCGGCTTGCCGGTGCCGGGCGCCGCCGGAATGATCGCCGGGGTCGTGCTCGCCTACAGCTATTTCGAGCTGAATTCTCCGCGAACTTTGTGCGCGGTGATTGCGCCGGTGACGCTCGCCTTGGCGGGCCTGATGGTCTCGCGGGTGCCCTATCCGAGCTTCAAGGGGATCGACATCCGCCGCCGCGCACCATTGGAACTGATGCTGCTCGTGTTGCTGATCGCCGCGATGTTGATTGCGATGCCGCAGTTCACGACCTTCGTCCTGGCCACGGCCTATGTGCTGTCGGGCCCGTTCATGTGGCTCCGCGGCGAACGCATCGAACTCGCCCCAGACCCGTCGAACGCGAAACCGGGTGACCCTCCGGCAGGCGGTGCCCCAAGTGGCAAGTCGGTGTCGTGAGTCGATCACGGCTAGGGTGGTGCTTGACTGCGACAGGCGGGGGCGGTTAGATTCACTGACGATGGTCACACGCTCGCATCTCGGACTGCTGCTTATTCTGGCCCTTACGGGGGCCCACGCCGCGGGCGTCGAGGTGCAAGCCTAACCAAAGACTGAAAGGCTTGAAACTGTAGAACGAACGCCCCAGGCGCCGGGCCGACCGAGCCGCCTGAGGCGTTTTTCATTTGCTGCCCCAGCGCCTCGCCGACCCGAAGCTGCGGGCAGAGGAACTTCGACCCAACGTGGCGGGCAACTGCAGGACGGGGGCGAGCAGACGGAGAAAAATAACGATGGCTTTCGCGGATTCGATTAACGGCTTCGACCCGAATCAGGTCAGGATTTTCGACACCACGCTGCGCGACGGCGAACAATCGCCGGGCTGCACGATGAATGTCGAGGAGAAGATCGCGATCGCGCGCCAACTCGAGCGGCTCAACGTCGACATTATCGAAGCCGGCTTCGCGGCGTCGTCGCCGGGCGATTTTGAAGCGGTCCGGCGGATCGCCGAGGCGTTGACCAATCCGACTATCCTGAGTCTCGCGCGCACGCGCGAAGAGGACGTCGATGCGGCCTTGCGGGCGGTCGAGAAGGCGAAGCGCCCGGGCGTCCATATTTTTATCGCGACGTCAGATATCCACATGAAATACAAGCTCAACATGACGCGCGAGGACGTGCTCGACGCCGCGACCTGGGCAGTGAAACGCGCCAGGGAGCATGTGGACCACGTCGAGTTTTCGTGCGAAGACGCCTCGCGCAGCGACTGGGATTTCATGGCCAAGATTTGCACCGAAGTGATTCGCGCCGGCGCGCGGATCGTCAATCTGCCGGATACCACCGGCCATGCGATCCCGACCGAATACGGCGAGATGTTCGATTACATGCGCGCGCACGTCGAGGGCGCGGACAAGGTTATCTGGAGCGCGCACTGTCATAACGACCTCGGGCTGGCGGTGGCCAATTCGCTCGCGGCGATCAGCCACGGCGTGCGCCAGGTCGAATGCACGGTCAACGGGATCGGCGAGCGCGCCGGCAACACCTCGATGGAAGAGGTGGTGATGGCGCTCAAGACGCGCCGGGATCTGATGGGCGTGCGCTGCGGGATCGAGACCCGCCAGATCTATCCGACCTCGCGTCTGCTCGCGCAGATCATCGGGCAGGCGGTGCCGCCGAACAAGCCGATCGTGGGCGACAATGCCTTTGCCCACGAGGCCGGAATCCATCAGGATGGCGTGCTCAAGAACAAGCTGACCTACGAGATCATGAAGCCCGAGGACATCGGGATACCGTCGAACAAGCTGGTGCTGGGCAAGCATTCGGGGCGTCACGCCTTTATCAACCGGCTGCAGGAGCTGGGGGTCGATACCGCGGCGCTCGACGTAGAGAAGGCTTTCGCGGCCTTCAAGGCGCTGTGCGACAAAAAGAAAATTGTTTACGACGACGACATCCTGGCGATGGCCAACGAGGAGCGGCGCACGGCTGAGACTTTCGAGCTGGTCGATCTGCAGGTGAGCTCGTCAAGCACCAGTGAGCCGCGCGCGGCGGTGAGGCTCCGTGTCAGCGGCGAGGAGCGCGGCGCCGAGGCGACTGGCGACGGTATGGTGGATGCCTGCTACAAGGCGATTTACAAAATCGCCCGCATCAATCCGACGCTCGAGCGCTACGCCGTGAAATCGATCACCGGCGGCACTGACGCGCTCGGCGAAGTCTCGTGCCTGATTCGCGAGGATGGAATGACGGTGGCGGGTCAGGGCGCCCACAGCGATATCGTGATGGCGAGTGCGCTGGCGCTCGTGAATGCGCTCAATCGGCTCGAGGCGCGCGGCCGCGCGGGCGCCCAGACTCCGCGCGTCGGGCCTTGACGTTGGCGACACCGGCGGGCGGGTTGAAGCATCGAGTGGTTAAGTGCTAGCGATCGCGGATGGCAGATTTTTCCGCGGCTGAGGTTCCGCTTCGCTGCATTTAGCGGCCGACGCTCGAAATTCGTCAATGGCTTATAAAATTCTTGTTCTCAGGGGTGACGGGATCGGTCCTGAGGTCGTGGGCGAGGCGTTGCAGGTGCTGCGCGTCGCGACGCGCGACGCCGCGGTCAAGCTCGAATTCAAGGACGCACTGCTGGGCGGGCACGCGATCGATTCCGCGGGCAGCTCGCTGCCCGAGCAAACGCTCAAGCTAGCGAAGGATTCCGACGCGATCCTGATGGGCGCGGTGGGTGGTCCCAAATGGGACAATCCGCAGGCTGCCGATCGTCCGGAACGCGGCCTGCTGGCGCTGCGCAAGGAACTCGGGCTCTTTGCCAATGTGCGCCCGGTAAAGACCGTCAAAGAGCTGATCGGGGCTTCGCCGCTCAGACCGGAACTGCTCAATGGCGTTGACCTCGTGGTGATTCGCGAGCTGACCGGCGGCATCTACTATGGCAAACCGAGCGAACGGCGCACGGGCGAGGCCGGGCGTGAGGCGGTGGACACCTGCTTTTATAGCGAAGCCGAGATTGCCCGGGTGCTGCGCTTCGGCTTCGAGTTAGCGCGCGAACGGCGCAAGCGGCTGACCTCGGTGGACAAGGCCAATGTGATGGCGTCGTCGCGCTTGTGGCGGGAGATCGCCACCGAGCTGAGTGCGGAGTTCGAAGACATTGCGTTCGAGAATCAACTGGTCGATTCGATGGCGATGCATCTGATTCGCCGGCCGCGCGACTTCGATGTGATCGTGGCCGACAACATGTTCGGTGACATCCTGACGGACGAAGCGTCCGTGCTGGCAGGTTCGATGGGCCTGTTGCCGTCGGCGTCGCTGGGCGAGGAGCTTAACAGCGCAGGCTTTCGCGTCGGGCTCTACGAGCCGATTCACGGCAGCGCACCAGACATCGCTGGGCGCGACGAGGCAAATCCGCTGGCGGCGATTCTTTCGGCGGCGATGCTGCTCGAGCATTCGCTGGGGCTTCGCTCCGAAGCGGAGTTGATTGTTCAGGCGGTCGAGGGGGTCATACACGCGGGCCATCGGACGCGCGATCTGGGCGGCAGCGGCGCACGGGCGACGGGCTGTATGGCGATGGGGCGGCTGGTGCGCGAGCGGCTCGAGAACCTGCTGCCGGGCGACTGATGGCGGAGCGTAGCGGCTCCCGCTCGCGAATCGCGCTGGTCGGCGCGCGCGGCACGGTCGGAGTTCAAATCGCAGAGTTGATCGGCCAGCGCGACGTCACTCACGCCGAGTTGAAGCTCTTTGGCGCTGCGGGCAGCGCCGACGCGGAAGGGGTCGAATCAGGACGCGAGACGCTGCCGGTGGCGGAGCTCGCGGCGATCAATGAGCTTGCGGAGTTCGACATCGTGTTTCTGGCAATTCCGGCGGAACGCGCGGCGGAGATCATCGCAGCGCGGCCGGGACCGATCCTGATCGATCTGAGCGCGGCCTCGCAGCAGCCGCTCAATGCGCTGGCGCTAGCTGCGCCGGGCCTTACTCCGCGCGAGCGGATCACCGGCATGAAAAAGCCGGGTGTGATAGGCATACCGCATCCGAGCGCGCAGGTCATCGCGACGATCCTCAAGGCACTCGAAATTCCTTCCGGCTTCGCTGCTGCGACGGTTCTGTTCGCTGCCAGCAGCCGCGGCCGCGAAGGACTTAGCCGCCTTTTCAACCAGTCGGCGGAGTTGCTGAACGCGCGGCTCCAACTGGGCGAAGAAGAGAGTCAAACCGCTTTCAACGTTTTCATCCCGCCCGCGGCCGATGCGCTCGCCGCAGCCATCGCCGCGCAAGTCGCGACGTTGCTGGACGGCGGCCCCGGCCTCAACATTCAGATCGCCGAGGTTCCGGCCTTTCTCGGCGCCGCGGTGGCGCTATTTCTCCCGCTCGCTGCGGAGACTTCGCAATGGGCGGCGCAGCTCCGCGCCGCGCCGGGCATAATCCTGGTCGAGAGCGGTGAGGCCTCGAGCTTTGTCGATGCGGCTGCGCAGGAAGCGGTGATCGCAAAGCTGACGGTCACACCGGCGGGCGTGGCGATTTGGTGCGTCTTCGACGCGGCGCGGCTGGCGGCGCTGAGCGCGATCTGGATCGCCGAAACCGTCAGTCTCTGAAACGCGCGGGGTAGCGTATTCCCGCGATTCCGTATGCGGTTCCGGCTTACCCTCGAGTACGACGGCGCGAACTACGCCGGCTGGCAGTTGCAGGCCGGGCAGGATTCGATTCAGGCGCGGCTGGAGGCGGCGCTGGCGGAGCTGTTCGGCGCGCCGATTCGGGTTTACGGCGCGGGGCGCACCGACGCCGGGGTCCACGCCTCGGGTCAGGTCGCAGCATTCGACGCGCCGCGCGAAATTAAGCCCGAGAACTTGCGCCGCGCGCTCAATGCGCTGCTGCCGCTGGATATCGCAATCCGCGAGGCCGCCGCAACGAGCGAAGATTTCGATCCGCGACGGTCAGCGGTTGCCCGAACCTATGAATACCACGTGCTGAATCGCGAGACGCGATCGGCTTTCGACTATCGGCACGGATGGCTGGTGCGCGAGCCGCTCGATCTCGCGGCGATGAATATTGCGGCGGCGGCGCTGATCGGCGAGCACGATTTCGCCGCGTTTCGCACCCTGGGATCGGACGAACGGACGACGACGCGCCGCATCTATGCGAGCGCGTGGCGCGCCGAGGCGGACGGGCGGCTGATCTATCGGGTCGAGGCGACGGCGTTTCTGCGCCACATGGTGCGCACGATGGTCGCGCTGATGGTGGAAATCGGCCGCGGTAAACTCCCGCCGGGCGCGGCGGCGTCGATTCTGAGTTCGCGCGATCGCGCGCAGGCGCCGGGCGCCGCGCCGGCCCGGGGGCTTTTCCTGGTCGAAGTCCGCTATTAAAGCCCCGTAAAGCTTGGTTGAAACGCGCGAGCGGGTGCGGAACTGCCGATGGGGCAGTGGAAAACTGATTGCCTTGTGCAAAAATCGGCATGGTTTCTAGGAAAAAAGCGGATTTTGGCGTCCACCCCACTTGCATAAAGCTTGGAGCTTGTTCACGCTCAAAAAGGTAGGTCCAATTTGGGCCGTAAGGAGGAGGATGATGACGCAGTCGCAGGTAGCCACGTATCTGGCCGACAAGGTTGGGATCAACAAGAAGCAGGCGAAGTCCGCGCTGGATGAGCTTTCCGCCCTGGTGGTGAAAGAGCTCAAAAAAGAGGGCTCGCTCCGTCTCGCCGGGCTCGGGATTTTTCGCAAGCGCAAGAGCAAGGCGCGGATGGGGCGCAATCCGGCCACCGGCGCAGCGATCAAGATTCCGGCCCGGACGCGGCTGCGTTTCACTGCGGCGAAGGCGCTGAAAGACGCGGTGCTTGGCGCGCGTTAAGCGATCCGCCGGAGAAATCTTTTTGCGAGGCCGAAGCCGAGCTTCGGCCTCTTCTATTTCGTCTCACGAGACTTTCTCCGGCGCTGATGCACGGTTTCGAGATATTCGCGCAGGCGCAGTTCCTCGCCGCGATCCGTCGGTGTGTAGTAGATTTTGCCTTCGAGTTTCTCTGGCAAGTACGACTGATTTGCGATCGCGTCCGCATAATCATGCGGATACTGATACTCGGCGCCATAGCCCAGACCGCGCATCAGCGGGGTCGGCGCGTTGCGCAGATGGAGCGGGACGGGGAGCGCACCGAATGAGCGGGCGTCTTCGCGCGCCGCGGTCATCCCGCGATACGCGGCGTTGGATTTCGGTGCGCCGGCGAGATAAGTGACGCCCTGCGCGAGCGGAATGATCCCTTCTGGCAGTCCCACGAAGTCCACGGCGTCCTTGACCGCCAACGCAATTTGGAGCGCGCGCGGATCGGCGTTGCCGACGTCCTCCGCGGCGAAGATCACCATCCGGCGCGCGATGAACAGTGGCTCCTCGCCCGCCTCGACCATGCGGGTCATCCAGTAGAGCGCCGCGTCGGGATCGCTGCCGCGCATACTTTTGATGAAGGCTGAGATGACGTTGTAGTGCTCGTCCCCTGCGCGATCGTAAAGCAGGGCCTTATGCTGCGCGGCTTCGCGGACGTCATCGGCGGTGATGGCGTCGCGGCCGCTCTGGCCGGCGAGTTCGGCGGCGACTTCGAGCGTCCCGAGCGCGCGGCGGGCGTCGCCGCCGGCAAACCGGAGGATTTCCGCCAGCCCGACTTCCCCAATACTCAAGCCGGCCGCACCGAGTCCGCGCTCCCGATCGCTCATCGCGCGCTTGAGGAGAGTCGCGATCGCGTCCTCGGCAAGCGGCTCGAGCACCACGACGCGGGCGCGCGAAAGCAGCGGCGCGATGACCTCGAAGGACGGATTCTCCGTGGTCGCACCGATCAAGGTGATCAGCCCGCTCTCGACGTGGGGCAGGATCGCGTCCTGCTGGGCGCGGTTCCAGCGGTGAATTTCGTCGACAAACAGCACGGTGCGCCGGCCGTCAAAGTCGAGCGCGCGACGGGCGTCGCGGACCGCCTCGCGCAAGTCGGCGACGCCGGCCGTCACCGCGCTCATGGTCTTGAAGATCGCTCCCGAGGTTTGCGCGAGCAAGTTCGCGATCGTGGTTTTGCCGGTACCGGGCGGACCCCACAAGATCAGCGAATGACGCGCACCGGCGGCGGCGATCTGACTGAGCAGCTTGCCCGCACCAAGCAGATGCTCCTGGCCGACGACTTCTTCAAGCGTGCGCGGGCGCATCCGATCGGCCAGGGGCTGGCTGACTTGGCGACGCGGCTTGAAGAGTCCCGGTCCGCTGCTCTCTTCAGTGCGTCGCGCCATCGGATGAGGCTAGCATAGGGCTGCACAGGCAAAGAATGCTGGGCGGGCGGCGCGCGATTGCGTTAATGATCGGCGATGTTCTAGTTTCTGCCATCCAGAGCGGCTCAGCCGGGCAGTCAGCAGGATAGTTGCATCATGATAGTTGGCATCGACATCGGCGGATCGACCACGGACGCGGTAATCCTCGACAACGGCAATATCCACGTGGTCACGATCGAGGCGAATGACCCGGTGGCGGCCGCGGCAGGCGCGCTCGGCAAGTTGATCGAGAGCTGCGGAATTCCGCTCGGCCGGCTGACCCAGGTGGCGGCGACCGGCGCGGGCTCGCGCGCGCTCGGCAACAATCTGTTTGGACTGCCGGTGATCAAGGTCAATGAGTTTCGCGCGATCGGGATCGGCGGAACGTCGCTGGCGGGCAAGGAGAATGCGCTGGTCGTTTCACTCGGCACCGGCACCGCGATTGTGTCCGTAAACGGCGACAAAATTGCGCACGTCAGCGGCACCGGATTGGGCGGCGGCACACTGCGCGGTCTCGCGCGCCATATGCTGGGCGTTTCGTCGCTCGAGACGCTCGAGGCGATGGCCGAGCGCGGCGATCTTTCGCGGGTCGATCTGACCGTGCGCGATATTGCGGGCGGCGCGATCGGCGACCTGCCGCCGGGCACCACGGCGGCGAATTTCGGCAAGTTCGGTTCTGATGCGACCGCCGACGACAAGGCGCTGGCGATCATGAACATGATCGTCGAGGTCGTTTCGGTGCTGAGTATTGCGTCGGCGCGAGCGTCGGGTCAGCACGATATCGTCTTGACCGGCAAGCTCACGCGGATTTTTCGCTTCATGCAGCGGGCGAAGCGGCTGAATTTTGTCTTTGGCGGCGGCTTCATCATTCCTGAGCACGCCGACTATGCGACTGCGATCGGCGCCGCGCGCGCGGCCACGCTGCCGCCGGCCGAGGCGTAGTGCGTTGGCCGGCGGGAAGTTCACGAATTTCGTCAACGCGCGAGGAGGCATTTGATGGGCTCGGAGTTGATGAAGGGCTTTCGGATGCTCGATCTGGCTGACGAGAAGGGCGCGCTGTGCGGCAAAATTTTTGCCGACATGGGCGCCGACGTGATCAAGGTCGAGCCGCCGGCGGGCTGCTCGACGCGCAGCATCCCGCCTTTTCTCGAAAACGTGGCTGGTCCTGATCGCAGCCTCTACGCGATCGCGTATCACGCCGGCAAGCGCTCGATTACGCTGAATCTCGAGTCCATCGAGGGTCGCGGCCTGCTCGCTGAATTGGTCAAACAATCAGACTTTCTGGTTGAGTCCTTTCCGCTGGGCTACCTGGACGCGCTCGGGCTCGGCTATGAGGCGCTCGAAGGCCTGAACCCGCGCATCATCCATACGTCGATTACGCCGTTCGGCGACAAGGGTCCGGCCAAGGACTACAAAGTAGCGGATATTGTTAGCTGGGCGTCAGGTGGAATGATGTTCCTGATGGGCGAGGAGGGCCGTCCGCCGCTCCAGATGTCGCAGCCGCAGGCGGGACTTCATGCCGGCGCCGAGGCCGCGGTCGCGTCGATGATCGCGCATTATCCGCGCGAGCTCGAAGGGCGGGGCCAGCACGCCATCGTTGACATGCAGGCCTGTATCGTCTGGACGCTGATGAATGAACAGGCGATGCCGATGCTGCACGGCGATTATTTGCGGCGCAGCGGCGTCTTCACCGGCGCGATCGGCGGGCGGCGCAAGACCGTCTTCAAGTGCAACGATGGGTTTGTCTCGGGGCTTATCGCGGGGGGCGCTTATCTGCCCTCGACCAACGCGCTGATTGGCTGGATGAAGGAAGAAGGCGCTGCGCCCGACTGGCTAATCGAGGAAGGCGGCCTGAAAGTGCTGACGCCGGGGAGCTTCATGACGGCTGGGGCCGAGGCGCTCAAAGAGCTCGACATGGCCGAGGCGGCGGTCGAGCGGTTTCTTTTGACCAAGACCAAGGCCGAAATCTGGGCAAACATTCTCAAGCGGCGTATCCTGGCGGCACCGGTGAGGACCGTAGCCGATATTGCGGCCGACCCGCAGCTCAAGGCGCGCGAATATTTTGTCGAGCTCGAATCGGCGCCGCTCAAGCGCAGGCTCACGCTTCCTGGAGCGTTCGCGAAGTTGAGCAAGACTCCGATAGGACCGGCGAGTGCGGCGCCGCGAATCGGCGAACATAATCACGACGTTTATGGCGGGCTGCTCGGCCTCACGCCTGCGCGGCTGGGCGAACTGCGGGCCGCGGGCGTCGTCTGAGCGACGCCGGGAGTTAAGCGGATGAAGCGTTACGCTTTTGAAGGCATCCATGTCCTGGATTTCACCTGGTACGGCGTCGGTCCAGTGACGGTCAAGTATCTCGCTGACAACGGCGCTGATGTCATTCGGATCGAGTCGCAGACGCGATTGGACGGGTTGCGGCAGGCACCGCCGTGGAAGGACGCCCAACCGGGCATCGACAATAGCCAGTTCTTCGCCAGCTTCAACACCTCGAAAAAGGGCGTTACGCTCGACATGAGTCAGCCGCGGGCGCGCGAGATTTTTCTCCGGATGCTGCCGTGGGCCGACGTCGTGACGGAGAGTTTTACGCCGAAGACATTGCGCAACTGGGAGCTCGACTATGCACGGCTGAGTGCGATCAAACCCGATCTGATCATGCTCTCGACCTGCATGCAGGGTCAGACGGGACCGCATCGCGACTACCCCGGCTTCGGCAACCTGATGGCGGCGCTGTCGGGGTTTTACCATATCGCCGGCTATTCCGAGACAGAGTTGTGTCCGCCATACGGCGCCTACACGGATTTCATCGCGCCACGCTTCGCGGCCTGCGCGCTGATGGCCGCACTCGACTACAAGCGGCGCACGGGTCAAGGTCAATATATCGATATGGCGCAATCCGAAGCGGCCCTGCACTTTCTCGCGCCGGCGCTGACGGATTACTTTGCGACCGGCAATGTGCTGGGCCCGTGCGCCAATGAATCCGCGCGCTACGCGTCGCATGGCGCTTATCGCTGCGCCGACGAGGACGGCCACGAGCGCTGGATCGCGATCGCGGTCGCTACCGATGAGGAATGGTCGGCGCTGCTGCGAGTGCTCGGCGACACGCCCGCGCCGCCGCGGCTGGCTACGCTCGACGCACGGCTCAAAGGTCGCGCCGCAGTGGACGAGTTGGTCGGGGACCGGGTGCGCGAGCGCAGCGCCGAAGAACTGACCGTCGCGCTGCAAGCTGCGGGCGTCGCCGCCTATCCGGTGCAGAATTGTATGGACCTCCATCGCGACGAAAACCTCGCCGCCTTCGATTTCTGGCATTGGCTTGACCATCCGCACATGGGACCCTCGCCCTACGAGGGACTCGAGCATCGGCTGAGCAGCACGCCAGGCGGGCTGCGCTTTCCGGCGCCGACGCTGGGACAGCATAACGACGAAGTTCTGGGTGGGATGCTCGGGATGAGCGCGGCGGAGATCGCCCAACTCAAACAGGATAAAGTGGTGTTCTGACTCCCCGCGGCGGATTCCTGATCACCCTTGAATTATGAATTGCAAATCGCGCTGCGCTACCTGAAAGCGCGGCGGCGCGACGCCTTTATCTCGGTCACGACGGTTTTTACCGCAGTGGGCGTGATGCTGGGGGTCGCCGCGCTGATCATCGTGCTGGCGGTGATGCGCGGATTCGAGGTGAGCCTCCGGCAGCGCATCCTGAGCCTCACGCCGCAGGTCGAGATCCAGAGTGACGCGGGCGCGATGGCGAATTACCCCGAGATTCAGGCGCGCGCCGCGAGCATCAAAGGCGTCGCCGGCGCTGATCCCTTCATCGTGGCGCAGGGCATGGCGTCGTCGGCGCACGGCCTGAGCGGCGTCTATGTGCGGGGCGTCGAGCCGGATAATCCGGTCATCGTCGCGCGCTTTCGCGATTATATGCAGCAGGGTTCGCTAGCCAGCCTCGCCCGCGACGCGAGCGCGAACGACGGGACGGTCGCAATCGGCGCGACCCTGGCGGAGAAGCTCAAGGTGGCGGGGGGCGATCCGCTCAACTTGATCGTGCCGATCATGGCGGCGACGGGTGAGCTGAGCAGCCGCACCGGGCATTTCACGGTCGGCGCGATCTTCGCCACCGGGGTGGGGCTGGTCGACAACAACCTGATGTTCATGGAACTTGGACGTGCGCAAAAATTCTTCGGACGCGCCGGCCGCGCCGACGGCGTCGAAATCCGGCTCAACCGGCTCGACGACACCGCATCGGTCACGCTCGCGCTGAGATCCAGCCTCGGCAAGGGCTACCGAGTCAGCAACTGGACGGAATACAACCAGACGGCGGCGGCCGGCTTTGAACTGCTCAAACGGGTTTACGCGCTGGTGCTGCTGATGCTGATCGGGGTGGCCGCGTTCAACCTGGTCGCTACGCTGATCATGGTGGTGATGGAGAAGCGCAAGGATATCGCCGTGCTGATGGCGATGGGCGCCACGCCGCGCGGCATCCATCGCATCTTCGTGCTCAAGGGGCTGATCGTCGGCTCAATCGGGACGGGCGCGGGCCTCATCTTCGGTGCGCTCGGATGCTTTCTGCTGGCGCGCTACCACTTCATCCATATCGAAAAGAAAATTTATGGCATCGCGACGCTGCCGATCGACGCTCATCCCTTGAGCTTCGCGGTGGTAGCGGTGGCGTCGATGGCGCTGTGCTGGGTAGCGGCGCTTTATCCGGCGCGTCAGGCGTCGCGCGAGTTGCCGGTCGCGATCTTCCGTTCCTGAATTATGCGCGACGCCGGCGTCAGCCGGTGGCGCCGTTTGACGAGGGCTCAGCGGTTGGAATCCTGCGTCGTCGCCGGCTTGGGCATACCCTTGGACTTACGCACGACCAGCGTCTCGTGGCCGCGCACCTTGATAGTGCGGGCGACGTCCGACTGGAAATCGCTGTTGGAGGGCTCCGCTCGTCGCGCTCCGTTGGAGCGTCCGTTGGTCCGGCGTTGCCGCCAGTTACTCAGCTCTTTACTGAGCTTGTTGGCGACCGAATCGTTCTCGCGTTCGGCGGCGGCTTCCTGGCCGTCCGCTGGCCGGCCGGGGCCGGCAGCTTCGTGCTGGGTCATTAGTCTCCTGTAGTTTCGCTTGCGCCAGTCTTCAGAACTTTAGTGTCTGGAAATTCAGTTACAGCAAAAGTTTCGTCGGGCAATTGTGTTAATCGAATGCGTCCGGGCCACAAAGCATCAGAAAGTTATTGCTATTGCGATTGTGCAGCGGTGGGACATACGCCGTCTGAGGACATCGTGCTGGTCTCGTGTTGAATTTGATCGTGATCACGCACCGGTTCAGTTCCGGTACGATCCAGTTGCTACGGTTCCTCTAAAGAAGTTGTTCTCGGATTGGTTATCGGGAAGGGAGAATAATGCCAAAGCGGTGGTTGGTTTCTACAGTTAGGTGAAGAGGCTCTGAAGTTTCAGCGCCAAGCCCATATCGCCGGCGATTTTCAGTTTACCGGTCATGAACGCCATCTGACCGTTCAGCTTGCCGTTGACCATGTCAAGGTAATCATTGGCGGCCATCGAAAGCGTGATGTTGGGGGAAGCGTGGGCGCCGGATTGCACTTGGCACTGCTCGTTGTTGATTAACACCGTCCATTTGCCGCCACCATCGCCGGAAAGGTCGAACTGATAGACCGCGTTCAATCCCTTGGCGGCGTCCTTGTTGAGACGGCCAGCCATGTTATCGAACACTTCCTGACACGAAGTCGGCGTATCTGCCATGTTGGTTTGACTGACCTTTCGGGGAAGACGGATGAATAAGCAGCCTTTAATTCATATAAGCGGGGCTGCTGAAAATTGTCAATAGCTAAATCAAGACTGGAATTGATCAAGGTCAAAAAAGTCCTGGCGGCACGACGCGGATAAGATTGGTGCCGACGACGACCGGCGCGGCGGATTGGGTGATCGTTACTGCGCGGTCCTTCTCGAGATCGGTCTTAACCTGGCCACTCAGATAGGCGCGGCTGCCGATGACCTTGACGGTGACGCCGGTGAGTCCGGCGGCCTGCAACTGCTGATTGATGATGGTCGCGTTGCGCGCCCAGTCGGCCGTGTCGGTCGTGAGATTATTGGTCACCGAGGTGACGCCGCTGATTCCGCGCACGGTCTGTTCGGCGAGCGAGCGATCATCGTCGTTAAAGACCTTGCCGAAAATCGTGACGTTGCCGCCGCTGGTGTAAGCCTGGACGCGGCGCAGCTTGCGATCGGCGCGCAGCGTGTCGTTGACCCGCTCGATAAGCGGCGGCGGCTTGTGCACGACGGGTTTGTGATGCACGGGACGGGGCGCCGGCGCCACCACTGGGGGAGGAATCGAAGCCGCTTCCGGTGGTGACGGCGCTGCGGCCGGCGTCGCTGCGGCTTCGGCCGGGCTGGGGGCGATCGCGGGTGAAAGCGCATACTCAGGCGTCGTATTGGGGGCAAGGCTGGCGAACTTGGCGCTAAGGTCCGACTCGATTGCCGCGGCGTCCGCGTCGCTGCCGGCGAAGATTAGCGGATAGGTAGCGTCGACGCCGGTGCCGCTCGCGGGCGCGAATTTCCATCCGCCGGCGGCCTTGACCGCGGCGGCGTCCAGGCTCGGATTGGGCGCGGTCGAGATCAGCACCGAGCCATCGCTCACCGTGCCGTCAGCTGTGACGTGAAGGCGCATGATCATGCCGTCGCTCAGCGTCGGACTCGACGTCCGCGCGTCCGCATAGACGCTGTCGAGCCCTGCGCGGTTGTCCTCAAAGACCTTGGCCATGCTCTTGGCATCGCGCTGCATTACGCCGGCCATGTCGCCGGTAATCTGGATCGCGATGTTCCTGGCAAGCGTCACCGACGGCGAGCTGATCGCGGCGGGCGCGGGCGAACTCTGTGCAATCGGCGGCGCCTGATGCCGTCCGCTCAGATAGATAGCGAGCCAGACACCGGCGCCCAAGGCCGCCACTGCGGCCAGCGTGAAGCCCAGCAGGCTCAGGATGCTGCGACCGGTGGAGACTTCCTCATCTTCGTTCGCCGGGGGCAGCGGCTGTGAACGTATGCGTTCGCTAGCCGGGACGAAAGCCTCGGGATTTGCGCGAGTCTGAGCGCCGGCGCGCGAGGGCGATATAGATTCCGACCCGCTCGGATCGGGGGCCAGACGGGTGCCGCAGAAATTGCAGATCACCTCGCCGGGTTGCGCCTTACCACCGCAGACCGGACATTCGACACCTTCGCTACCGACGGCTTCAGCGCCGGTCATCACGGTGGTAGCGCGCCCGCCGCCGGCTGGACCGATGGTCAGTGCGGTGCCGTCGGCCTCGCAAAAGGTCTCGCTATCAGGATATGACTTGCCGCAGCGCGGGCAACTCTTCATCGTTCATCGGCCTCCGCCCATATCGTCGATTTGCCAGCGATCGATGATATGTGGGGCCGCGACCGAAAACCAAGTCAGCCGCGCCGCGCCGCAACGCATCTCGACTGCGCGACGCCGCGCTTCAGACGGGATCGCCCTCGAGGCGAAAGCCGATGCGGACCTCGACCTGATATTGCAGTTCGCCAGCGTGAACCGAACCGCGTACCGCCTTGACCTCGAACCAATCGAGGTTGCGCAGCGTCTGCCGCGCCTTGTTCACGGCATGTTTCACCGCATCGGACATGCTCTCGTTCGAAACGCCGACGACTTCCACAATTTTGTAGGTTTTATCGGGCATCGCACGGCTCCTTTTGTCAGGCGATAGGCCTGCGATCGGGAGTTTCGCTCCGCGCCCTATCGAATGCAAGTGCTGGCAACTAGTCGAAAGACGGCGTCACGGCGAGGAGCGCAGGATCCTCGATGGCGCGAAGGTCGAGGAGAAAGGCGTCATCGTGAACGCGGCCGATCACTTTGGCGCGGCGAAAGGCGGCGGCGATCGCGTTCGCACTCAAGTGCGGATGAGTGACTCTGAGTGCGCAGGATTCGAGGCGGGCGACCGGCTGCGAGCCCGAGCCAATCTGCGCCGCGCTGGCAACGATCGCGATCGCGAAGGGCGGCCCGAGCCGCTCGATCAGAATTTCGCGGGCCCGCGCCGCAACCGCCGTGAGTTCGGCGGGCGTCCGCAGCAGCATTCGCAGCGTCGGCAGTTCGGCGGTGTGCGTGCGGCTGCGCTGATAGAGTTGCAGCGTCGCCGCGAGCGCGGCGAGCCGCAGCTTGTCGCAGCGCAGCGCTCGCCATAATGGATTGTGCTTGAGGCGTTCGATCAGTTGCCGTCGGCCGACGATGATTCCGGCCTGCGGACCGCCGAGCAGCTTGTCGCCGGAGAAGGTTACCAGCGCTGCGCCTGCCGCTATCCGCTCGCGCACCAGCGGCTCGCGCGGGAGGCCCAGTGCGCCCAGGTCGATCAGCGCGCCGGCCCCGAGATCCTCGACGACCTCGAGCTCGTGCGCGCGCGCGATCGCGGCCAGCTCCGCCAGTTCCACCACGGCGGTGTAGCCGGTGATCTGATAATTCGACGGATGGACTTTCATCAGCAGCGCGGTGGCGGGACCGATCGCCGCGACGTAATCGGCAGCATGGGTGCGGTTGGTGGCGCCGACTTCGCGCAGACGCGCACCACTGCGCGCCATCAGCTCGGGCAGGCGGAAGGAGCCGCCGATCTCGATCAGCTCGCCGCGCGAGACGATGACTTCGCGCCCGTCCGCCAGCGTGTTCAGCACTAGCAGGAGCGCGGCGGCATTGTTGTTGACGACGGTCGCGGCCTCGGCGCCGGTGAGGGCGCACAAGGCCTTCTGGACCACGTCATCGCGGTCGCCCCGCTCCCCACGTGCGAGGTCGTATTCCAGATTGACCGGGGCGCGCGCCGCCCGCACCATCGCGGCGATCGCGCTTTCGGCCAGAAGCGCGCGCCCGAGGTTGGTGTGGATCACGACACCGGTCGCATTGACGACGCTTTGCAGCGGCTCGTCCTCCGCCGCGACGGCGAGCCGCACGCGGCGCAAAATTTCTTCGACCGGCGGTTCTCCGGTGGCCAGCGCAGCAGCGAGCGCCTCGGGTTCGCCGCGTAGTTCGCGCAGTACGCGACGCATCAGGGTTTTGAGATATTCGTGACTGAGGGGCGCGAGCGCCGCGTCGCGCTCGGCGGCGCCCAGGCAGGCTTCCACTGAAGGCAGGTTGCGCAGCGCGGCCGGCCGCTCGCCGTCAGCGGCGGTTCGTTTGAGCTTGCGCGCGCCCGAGGCCATCGCGCCATTATAGCGAGTGGTTCACGGCCGTGCGCGACGACTTCAAGGCTCCGCGCGCGCCGTGGGTTAAAATTTAGTTGGACTGAAACTAGTCGGCGGCCGGCAGCGCGACGCTGAGCGCCGCCTGCGCCGCGGCGATCGCCGGCAGACCGGTCAGCAGCAACAACCCGCATCCCAGTGAAATCACGCCGCAGACGATGACCGCGACCTCGGGACTGACGTGCTCGCCGACGAAACCCACTTCGAGTGCGCCGAGCGGCGCCAGCCCGATGAACGAGAGCGTGTAGATGCTCATCACGCGGCCGCGCAGGCGGTCGGAGACGAACAGTTGCAGCATCGTGTTGGTGCCCGCCATGTAATTGATGATGCCCGCGCCAACTATCAGTTGGGCCAGCAGCGAAAGCGCCATGTTACGCGAAAGCCCGAAAGCGATGGTCGCGATCGCGGTGCAGAATAGACCCGCAGTCAACGTATGGCGCAGCGCCGGACCGCGTTCGGGGCGCGAGGCGAGGTAGACCGCGCCGAGCACCGCGCCGATCCCCTGCGCCGCCATCAGGAACCCGTACCCATGCGCGCCGACTTTGAGGATGTCGCGCGCAAAGACCGGAATCAGCACTGAATAGGTGATGCCGAAGCCGCTGTTGATCGCGACGACGGCGAGCAGAATGCGCGTCGGTTGATGCTCCCAGACATAGACGAGCCCTTCTTTGAGGCTTTTCAGCATCTTGCCGCCAAAGCTCGGCGCGCTCTTCCCGATCGCGAGATGCATCGCGAACAGGCTCCAGATGGCGGCAAGGTAGCTGATGCCGTTCAGAAAAAAGCACATCGCGGTGCCGGTTATCGCGATCAGCAGCCCGGCGACCGCAGGCCCGATCGCCCGCGCGCCATTGAAAATCATTGAGTTAAGGGCGATCGCGTTCGGCAGGTCTTCCTTGCCGACCATCTCGACCACGAAGGCCTGGCGGGCGGGCATATCGAAAGCGCTGACGAAGCCGTTGAAGGCGGCGAGGATGATGACATGCTCGACGCGAACCGCGCCGGTCCAGGTCAGGATCGCGAGTGCGAGGGCGCTCAACATCAAAAGAACCTGGGTCACGATGATCAGGCGGCGCCGATCGACATGATCGATAATCACGCCGGCAAACAGCGCGACCAGCAGGATCGGCACGAAGCTCGCGAACGAAACGAGGCCGAGCATCATCGCGGAGTTGCTGAGCTTGAGCACCAGCCACGACTGCGCGACGGTCTGCATCCAGGTGCCGATCAGCGAGATTAATTGGCCGCCGAAGAAGAGCCGGAAGTTCCGATGGCGCATCGCGCGAAAGGCCACCAGCCAGCCGCGCGGCGACGCGATCGCGGCGCGCTCGGCGTCGGGCAGTGAAGTCTCGGCAGGCGGTTGCTCGGGGAACTGATCAGACATGCGGGCTGCTGACAGTTTATCGCACGGCCCGCGCAGGCGCGAGCGATCTTCGCCGGCACCAGCCGCGATCACGGGCGCTTGCGCGCAAGCGCCGCTCCGCGCAACTACTAGCCAGAGCGCAATTGATTTGTCGTCAAGCAGACACGGAGACTTGCATATGGCTTCGATCAAGCTCGCGGACTACGCGATGCGTTATAAGCACGTCGCGATGGAACGGCGCGAAGGCATCCTGCAGATGACCTTCCATACGACCGGCGATGAACTCAAGTGGAGCGCCGAAGTCCACGAGGAGATGTCCTACGCCTTTTACGACGTCGCGCGCGACTATGAGAATCGTTGCGTGATTATGACCGGCGCCGGCGAGGCCTTCTGCGCCGCGATGGATACCGGCGGCGGCCCGGCGGGACTGCAAGTCGATGAAGATAACGTAGGGGCCGAGAAGCCCGCGCCGCCACCCGCCGGGATTCCCTCGACGACCTGGGATCACATCTACTCCGACGCGAAATACCTCCTGACCAACCTGCTGAATATCGAGACGCCGATGATCGCCGCAGTCAACGGGCCGGCGCTGATCCACGCCGAGCTGGCGGTGATGTGCGATATCGTGATCGCGGCGGACCACGCGGTCTTTCAGGACGCGCCGCATTTCCCTAACGGTATCGTGCCCGGCGACGGGGTGCATATCGTCTGGCCCTTGATCCTGGGTCCGAACCGGGGCCGTTATTTTTTGCTCACCGGCCAGAAGATCGCCGCCACCGAGGCGCTGCGCCTGGGGGTCGTCAGCGAGGTGGTGACGCCGGCGCAGCTCTTGCCGCGCGCCTGGGAGCTGGCCCGGCAGATCGTCGCGCGTCCGTCGCTGACGACGCGCTATGCGCGCGTCGCCCTTGCGCAGCAGTTAAAAAAACTGATGCTCGAAAATCTCGGCTATGGGTTGGCGCTCGAAGGTCTGGGCGGTGCGGCCTTCTGGCCCGGGGCCAAAAACTGATTTGCAATCCGCCTAATCGACATTTTGCGCGCTCGCTAAGGCGCGGCGCAGGGGTTCTCGCGCGGGCCGCGGCTGGGCTACAATCGATTAGCTTTTAGAGGAATCTGACCCATCAGAGCAGGGCGGCATAACGGCCCTCCTGGATCGCAACAAGGATCATAATGTTCGGTGAAATTTCTCCGCGCGAGCATGTGCCAACCGCCCCGTTCATCACGATCGAGGAGGCCCTTGAAGAGACCCGCCGCGGCCGCATGTTCATCCTGATGGACGACGAGGATCGGGAGAACGAAGGCGACATCTGCATGGCCGCGGAAAAGGCCACGGCCGAGGCAATCAACTTCATGGCCAAATATGCGCGTGGCCTGATCTGCCTGCCACTGTCGATGGAGCGGGTCGGACAGCTCGGCCTCAACATGATGGTCGGCGACAATCAGGCGCCGCTGGGGACCGCGTTTACTGTGCCAATCACGGCGCGGCGCGTGGCCGGCTCGGGAATTTCGGCGCAGGACCGCGCGACTACGATTCAGCAGGCGGTACGCGAGGACGCGACCGGCGCCGAGTTCATCACGCCTGGCTACGTCTATCCCTTGCGCGCGCGCGACGGCGGCGTGCTGGTGCGTACCGGCCAGACCGAGGGTGCGGTTGACCTCGCGCGGCTGGCGGGTTTGAAACCGGCCGGCGTGATCTGCGAAATTCTCAAAGAGGACGGCACGATGGCGCGACGCGACGATCTGGTCGAATTCGCGCGCATTCACGGCCTCAAAATCGTCACCGTCGCCGACATTATCGAATACCGCCTGCGCAACGAGACCATGATCGAGCGGGTCGCCGAGGCGCGGCTGCCGACGGCGTCCGGCGAATTCACGGCCTGCGTCTATCGCAATCTGGTCGACCAAAGCGAACATCTGGTACTGACGATGGGTAAGATCACGCCGGAAAAGCCGGTGCTGGTGCGCGCCCACCGCGAATATTTGCCGGGCGATGTCTTCGGCTACACCAAGCGCAACACGCGCAGCCTGCTTCGCGCGGCGATGGAGCAGATCGCGACGGCGGGTGCCGGCGTTATACTCTATCTCAAGCGCGACTCGGAGGCGATCGCGGGCGACATCAATGGCGGCGCGCGGCGCGGGCCGGGTCGCGCGAGCACCCATCTGAATACTCCGGAGTCCGATTTCCGCGACTACGGTATCGGTGCGCAAATCCTGCGCGACGTCGGCGTGCGGCAGATGATCCTGCTGACGGACAGGCCGCCCCGCCTCGCCAATCTGCCCGGCTACGGACTCGAGATTGTCGATCATGCGCCCCTCTCCAACGGTGGCGAACCGCCAATCGATGCCTGAGCGGCCATAGCCCGAAAGTCTGATAATTGAAAGGCTGACGATGGGCGCCGGTTCCTTTGCCCAAGGTGGTTCGTTCGCGAATATCTTCGCGAGCCACGGTAACCTGGCCGGTTTTCTGCTCGTCCTGCTCGGCGGCCTCCTGCTGAACCTGACGCCGTGCGTCTATCCACTGCTCGGCGTCACGGTTGCGTACTTCGGTGTCGGGGGCAGTGAAACTAGCCGGGTCGTCCGGCTGGCGCTGCTCTACGTTCTGGGCATCGCACTGACCTTCTCGGCTGTTGGCGTAGCGGCGGCCTTGAGCGGCGGCCTGTTCGGCGCAGCGCTGCAGAATCCCTACGTGCTGGGCGCGCTGGCCGCGATGCTGCTCGCGCTGGCGGCGTCGAGCTTCGGCCTGTTCACGCTGCAACCTCCCCAATGGATGATGCGTCACGTGGGAGTTGCCCGCCCGGGCTATGTCGGCTCATTGATCATGGGCCTCGGGATGGGCGTCGTCGCCGCGCCCTGTATCGGGCCAATCGTCCTGGGCCTGCTCCTGATGGTCGAGCGCAGCGGCAGCGCACTCTTTGGCTTCGCGCTGTTCTTCACGCTCGCTATCGGGATGGGACTGCCGTACGTTGCGCTCGCGGTGGCCGCCGGCAACATCCGTAAGCTGCCGCGCTCGGGCGAGTGGCTCGCCTGGATCGAGCAACTGTTCGGCTTCGTCCTGGTCGGCTTGGCGCTATACTTCCTTGATCCGCTGACGCCGAACCGGTTGATGACGCGAATCCTGCCGTTTTATGCCGCCGCCGCCGGAATCTTTCTCGGTTTCATCTCCTCAAAAGGCCGGAGCTGGCGGCCCTTTCTAATCGTGAGATCGGCCTTGGGAGTCGCCGCGACAGCCGCGCTGATCTATCTGCTGATTCGACCCAACGCGCCGGCGCAGCAGTTGGCGTTCCGTCCGTACGATGCCGCGTTGCTGGCCGGAGCGAAGGCCCGCCACGCACCGGTCGTGATCGATTTCAGCGCCGACTGGTGCGTACCCTGTCGGGAGATGGAACGCACCACCTTTACTGATCACGTGGTGATTAAGCGCTCCGCTGGCTTTGTGCTCCTGCGGGCGAATCTCACAGTGGCGAACGCGCAGAATCGGGCGCTAATGAAACAGTTCAATGTGCAGGGCGTCCCCACGACGCTCTTTCTCGACGGCGCCGGACAAGTTCGCCAACGCCGCGTCGGCTACATCGGTCCGGACGATTTCCTGAAATACCTGCACGACGCCAACTGAACATCGGCCGGTGCCAGGGCGCGGTAGCGGGGACGAAGTCTGCCGTGCGTGCTCGACACAAACGAACACAGTTTTATTTATAGATAAATAGGTACCGTTTTTAAGGGCACAGACCGCGCGCTGTTACATTCTCGATTTTGTCGCAAAATTATGTGATTTCTTTAGTGCAATGCTGATCTAAAATGGCGTTCTCTTTGGTCTAAACAAATTCTGGAAGGTACTTTACGACCCGCTGCCTAAGGCATAGAATTAGCCCATTCATTCGGGGGCAAGAGGACCTTTTCCTTCTTTCTTGTTTCTATGCCAAACAAAGACGTTTCTGACGGCTACAGCGCTGACTCGATCCGCGTGCTCGAAGGGCTCGAGGCGGTCCGCAAGCGCCCGGGCATGTATATCGGCGACACCGCCGAGCGCGGACTCCATCATCTGGTGACCGAAATCGTCGATAACTCCGTTGATGAGGCGCTGGCCGGCTTTTGTACCGAAATCAACGTGATGATTCTCGGCGAGGATCGGATTTCGGTAGAAGATAACGGGCGCGGGATTCCCGTCGATTTGCATCCGACCGAGAAGCGCTCGGCGCTCGAGGTCGTGCACACCGTGTTACATGCCGGCGGCAAATTCGATCGTGGCGTTTACAAAGTCTCGGGTGGATTGCACGGGGTCGGCGCGTCGGTCGTTAACGCGCTCAGCGAGGAGTTCGAGGTCGAGGTTCGCAAGAACGGCAAGCTTTATTTCCAGCGCTACGAACGCGGTGCTCCTCAAACCAAAGTCGAAGAGCGCGGCGCGACCAAACTGACCGGCACCAAGACAACTTTTTCGCCCGACCCCAAAATTTTTCCCGAGGTCAAATTCAAGTATGAAACGATCGCGCGCTACCTGCGCGAGATGGCCTATCTCAACGCCGGGCTGAAGATCCGCCTGAAGGACGAGCGTACCGGCAAAGACGAGGAGTTTCATTACGAGGGCGGCATCCGCGAGTTTGTCGAGTCGCTCACGCATAGCAGTTCGCCCCTGCACGACGTGATCTTCTGCAAGGGCCTGCGCGACGGCGACGATATCGAAGTCGCGCTGCAGTGGACCGACGCGATCCATGAGACGCTCTTCAGCTACGCCAACAATATCCATACGACTGAAGGCGGCACCCATCTGTCGGGCCTCAAGTCGGCGTTGACGCGGACCCTCAATACCTATGGCGCGAAGAACAACCTCTTTAGCAAGAACAAAGAGCTGCGGCTCGAAGGCGACGATACCCGCGAGGGGCTGGTCGCGATCGTCAGCGTCAAGCTGCCCGAGCCGCAGTTCGAGGGGCAGACCAAGACCAAGCTCGGCAACTCCGAAGTCGAAGGATTGGTTTCGGCGCTGGTCAACGAAAAGCTCGGCGAGTACTTCGAGAAGAATCCCGGCGACGCCAAGCGAATCGTGGCGCGCGCGATCGAAGCCGCGACGGCGCGAGAAGCCGCGCGCAAGGCCAAAGAGTTGGTGCGGCGCAAGGGGGCGCTCGATTCGGGCTCGTTGCCCGGCAAGCTGGCCGATTGCCAGGAGCGCGATCCGGCGCGCAGCGAACTCTATATCGTCGAGGGCGATTCGGCCGGCGGCTCGGCCAAGCAGGGACGCGACCGGCGCGTGCAGGCAATCCTGCCGCTGCGCGGCAAGATCCTCAACGTCGAGCGCGCGCGCATCGATAAGGTGCTCTCCTCAACTGAACTGCGCACATTGATCACGGCGCTTGGGATGGGCGTCGGCAGCGACAAGGACCTCGCCAAGCTGCGCTACCACACGGTCGTGATCATGACCGACGCCGACGTTGACGGCTCACATATCCGCACGTTGCTGTTGACCTTCTTTTTCCGCCAATTTCCCGAGATCATCGAGAATGGCTACCTCTACGTCGCGCAGCCGCCCCTGTTCCGCGCCAAGAAAGGCAAGACCGAGCGCTTCCTCAAAGATGAGACCGCCCTCGAGGATTACCTCACCGACCTTGGCGCTGAGGCGGTGACTTTCGAAGCCGGCAAGGGCAAGGAGGCGCGCGAGCTCAAGGGCGCGCCGTTGAAGGGCTTTGTCCGCAAGGCGCTGCACTTCGATCGCATGTACGAAAATCTCGAACGCCGCGCCAAGGAGCGCGCAATCGTCGCCGCAGTCGCGAAACTCGTTAACGACAAGACTCTCAGCGCCGACACCTTCATGGACGAAAAGGCGCTCCGCAAGATCGCAGATAGCGTCAAAGGCGAACTGGCCTCGGCGAATCTCGAATACCGCGTCGAGCCGGATACTGAGACGGCCTGGCGCGCCGTCTTCTTTCATCTGCGCAACGGCGCCACGCCGCCGACGGTACTCGATTTGGCGCTGTTCCACAGCGGCGAGCTCCGCGAGATTCGCCGCCTCGGCGCAGACCTCGAGACCTATGCGACGCCCTACAAGCTCCAGACCGGTGATGTGGTGCAGACGGTGGAATCGCCCAAGGCGGTCGCCGACGCGGTGCTGGCGGCGGGCCAGAAGGGCGTCGAGATTCAGCGCTACAAAGGCCTGGGCGAGATGAACCCGGATCAGCTCTGGGGCACCACGATGAATCCCGAGGTGCGCTCGATGCTCAAAATGGAGATCGGGTCGCAGGAGGACGCCGAGGAGATCTTCGCCAAGCTGATGGGCGATCAGGTCGAGCCGCGCCGCGCGTTTATCGAGGAGAACGCCCTCAACGTCAAGAATCTGGATATTTAGAGGGGAGTGCAAGGGTGGAACCAGAGAAAAGGTCAGAACCAAGCGCAAAAGCACTGTTGGAAGCAGATCAGCGGTATTTTAACTCGAGCGTCGGAAATTTGAGCGGTGGGTTCGTCCGCCGTATTCCGCAGGACATCTTCATCTCCTGCGGACCTGACATAATTTCATTGGAAGAGCTCGAAGACCGCGGGCTCGTGAAAGACGCAGATGGACAGTTCTCAGAGTCTTCCGTTAACCGGGGTCTTGCGTGGCTCGCGGAACGAATCGCGCTGACGACGCTGAGACTGGCGGGGCAGACGAACGCTAGATACTCGTAAAACCTGATTTGTCATCCTGAGCCGGCGAGCAACGCGAGCCGTGTCGAAGGACCTCCGCGAAGCGATTTCCGATGGCCAATTACTACGTTTACATCATGACAAATCGGACACACGTTCTATATATCGGCATCACCAACAATCTCGCGCGGCGAGTTGCCGAACATCAGGAAGGCGTCGTGAGGGGCTTCACTCAAAAGTATCATCTCGCGCGTTTGGTCTACTTCGAACCGTTCCACGACGTGCGCGATGCTATCGCTCGTGAGAAGCAACTCAAAGGGTGGCGTAGGGAGAAGAAGATCAATTTGATCGAATCGTCCAATCCGAAATGGTCTGACCTGAGCAAAGACGCGAGTTAGAATCGCTTCGCGGAGGTCCTTCGACACGGCTCGCGTTGCTCGCCGGCTCAGGATGACAAACAAAGTGGCTGGCGAGATATAGCGTCATGAGAAAATTCTCTAAATAAGAAGTGATCAAAAATATCAATGCCTGAATCGACCAACGGCAACGAACCAATCCGCAACGAACCGGCGCGGCTGACGATCGAAGCCGACATGCGCCAGTCCTATCTGGACTACGCGATGTCGGTGAATATCGGGCGCGCGCTGCCCGACCTGCGCGACGGCCTCAAGCCGGTCCATCGCCGGATTCTCTATGCGATGTTCCGCGAGGGGCTGCTCTCGACGCGGCGCTACTCGAAATGCGCCGGCGTCGTCGGCGAAGTGTTGAAGAAATATCATCCGCACGGCGACGGCGCGGTTTATGACGCCTTGGTGCGACTCGCGCAGCCCTTCAGCGTGCGTTATCCGCTGATCGACGGGCAGGGCAACTTCGGCTCGATCGACGGCGATCCACCTGCGGCCTACCGCTACACCGAGTGCCGACTGACCCGCCTGGCCGAGCGCCTGCTCGCCGATATCGACAAGGAGACGGTCGATTTCGTTGACAACTTCGACGGCTCCGATCAGGAGCCGGAAGTCCTGCCGTCGCAGATTCCGAATCTGCTGATCAACGGCTCGGACGGGATCGCGGTCGGGATGGCGACGAATATCCCGCCGCATAATCTTGGCGAAGTCTGCGACGCGCTGCTCAAGTTGATCGAGCGGCCCGAGCTGACGCTCGAAGAGATTCTCAAAATCATCCCCGGTCCCGACTTTCCCACCGGCGGACAATTGCTCGGCCGCGAGGTGATTCGGCAGGCTTATCTCAACAAGCGCGGCATCCTCACGATCCGCGCGCTGGCCGCGATCGAAACCGACAAGCGCAGCGGCCGCGCGTCAATCATCGTTCGCGAGATTCCTTACCAGGTTAACAAGACCAAGCTGATCGAGCGGATCGCTGATCTGGTCAACGACAAGCGGCTCGAAGGGATCAGCGATCTGCGCGACGAGTCCGATCGCGACGGCATGCGGATCGTGATCGAACTCAAGCGCGACGCCGAGCCGCGGATCGTGCTGAATCAGCTCTACAAGCTGACCCAGATGCAGGAGAGCTACGGGCTCATCATGCTGGCGATCCACGAGGGGCGCCCACGCGAGCTAAGTCTGCGCGATCTCCTGGTCGAGTTCTTGAGCCATCGCCGCCAGGTGCTGACGCGGCGCACTCAATTCGAGCTGCGTCAGGCCGAGGCGCGGCTCCATATTCTCGAGGGGCTGCTGATCGCGCTGCGTAATCTCGACGCCGTGATCAAGCTGATCCGCGCCGCCAAGGACGCCGAGGCCGCGCGCAACGGCCTGATGACGCAGTTCAAGCTGAGTCAGGCGCAGGCCCAGGCGATTCTCGATCTCACGCTGCGGCGGCTGACCTCGCTCGAACGCGAGAAGATTGAGGCCGAGCACAAGGAGACGACTGAGACGATCGCGCGGCTCAAAACGATCCTCGCCGATGAGCGCGAGCTGCTGAAGCTCATCGCCGCCGAGCTCACCGACATCCGCAAGGAGTTTGCCGACGAGCGCCGCACGCAGATCATTGAAGCGGAAGGCGATTTCTCGATCGAGGATCTGATCGTCGAGGAGGACGTGCTGGTCACCGTCACGCACGGCGGTTATATCAAGCGCACGCCGCTCTCGCTCTATCGCACCCAACGGCGCGGCGGCCGCGGCAAGATCGGCGCGACCACCAGCGAGGAAGATTTCGTCGAGCATCTGGTGGCGGTCGGGACGCATGACCGGCTGCTGTTTTTCACTAGCGCGGGCAAGGTTTACGAGAAAAAGGCTTACGAACTGCCCGAAGGCGGACGCGCCGCGCGCGGCCGCTCAATCGCGAACCTGCTGAGCCTCGCCAACGACGAAAACCTCTCAGCCTTCCTCGCCGTGCCCAAGGATACTTCAGGCAAATATGCCTTTTTTGCGACGCGGCGGGGGATGGTCAAGAAGACCGAGCTCGATCAGTTCGGCAATATCCGCACCAACGGGATCATCGCGATCAATCTTGAGGAAGCCGACGAGCTGATCGGCGTGCGGGTTACTGACGGCAATCAGCAGATCGTGCTCTCGACCCGCGCCGGGCAGGCGATTCGCTTCAAGGAGGAGGAGGCGCGCCCGATGGGCCGCGGCACTTACGGCGTCGCCGGGATGGAACTCGAATCCTCCGCAGTCAAAGACGGCAAGACCACTACTCTCGTGCAGGACGAGGTCGTCTCAATCGCAGTCGCGCGCGACAACGAAACGCTGCTCACCGCCTCTGAAAACGGCTTCGGCAAGCGCACTCCGGCGTCGGAATACCGTCTGACTCATCGCGGCGGCAAGGGCGTCATCACGATGGATGTCACGGAAAAGACCGGCAAAGTCGTCGGTGTGCTGCAGGTGGGCAGCGACGATCAGGTGGTGGTGATTACCGATCAGGGCAAGGTGATCCGGCTGGGCGTCAAGCAGGTGCGGATTACCGGGCGCAACGCCCAGGGCGTGCATCTGGTAAAACTCGAGCTCGGCGAGAAGGTCCGCGCGATCTCACGCCTTGCCGAGCCGGAGGAAGACGAGACCAACGGCGACGACGATGCGAATGACGCCGACGAGGAATAATCCTGACGGAGTATGCTTATGATGGCGCGCGAGGAATTGATTGATCTGGCCCAACGATTCGTCGATGCGTTCAACCGCAACGACCTCGACGCCGTGATGGGGTGCTTCGCCGACGGCGCGATCTATGACGAATTCAACGGCCGCCGCAACGTTGGCCTCGAGGCGATTCGCGCCGCCTTCGTCCCGCAGTTTACCGGCGCCTACGGCGAGATGAAATTTATCGACGAGGATCTTTTCGTTGACGCGGAAACCGGCAAGGTGATGGCCAGCTGGCGTTGCACACTCTCGATCAAGGGGCGCGCGACGGCCTGGCGCGGCCTCGATCTGATGTACTTCAAAGACGGCAAGCTGATCGCGAAATCGACCTACGCGAAGGCTGCGGCGCCGCTGTTTCAATAGCGCAGCCGAAGCGATCACGCGATCTCGGTTGGCCGCGTCACGCCTTCACGGCGTGGCGTGGATCGAATACAAGATGCGGCTCATGGGCAAGCCGCAACCCCATCCGCAGACCGGACTGACGCGCGCCGAGGCAACGCACGCACTGGTCGCGAGCTTCCTCGGCTGGACGCTCGACGCGTTCGATTTCTTCGTGCTGGTGTTCGTGTTGCCGGCGGTCGCCAAGGAGTTTCACAAATCGATCGCAGACCTGGCGTTCACGATCACGGCGACGCTGGGGCTACGCCCGCTTGGCGCGCTCGGCTTCGGCTGGCTGGCGGATCGCTACGGCCGGCGCATGCCGTTGATGATCAACGTGATTTTTTACTCGCTGATCGAAGTTGCGAGCGGACTCGCGCCGAGCTACGGCTGGTTCCTTTTCCTCCGCGCACTCTACGGCATCGGGATGGGCGGGGAGTGGGGGGTGGGGGCCTCGATGGCGATGGAGGCGGCGCCGCCGCGCTGGCGCGGCCTGCTCTCGGGCCTCTTGCAGGAGGGTTACGCGGTCGGCTATCTGCTGGCGGCGGCGGCCTATTTTCTGGTCTTCCCGCATCTAGGCTGGCGTCCGTTATTTTTTCTAGGCGGCGCGCCGGCGCTGCTGACGCTTTACATCCGCGCGAAGGTGCCGGAATCAAAGGCGTGGGAACGGGCGCGACCCGAGTCGGCGGCAATTCGCAACGCGCTCCGACGGAACCTGCCCCGCTTCGTTTATCTGGTCGCGCTGATGACCATGATGAGCCTGATCTCGCACGGCACCCAGGACCTTTATCCGACCTTCCTCGAAAAGGGGCGCGGGCTCGGGCCGCGCACAGTGGCGACGATCGCGATCATCTACAACCTCGGCGCGATCCTGGGCGGCCTCACGGTCGGATGGTTCTCGGATCATTATGGACGGCGGCGCGCGATGATCATGGCGGCGCTCGCCGGTGTCGCGAGCGTCCCGCTCTGGGTCTTCCCGCATGCGCTGATCTGGCTGACGGCCGGCGCCTTTCTGATGCAGTTCATGGTGCAGGGGGTCTTCGGTGTCATACCGGCGCATCTGAGCGAGATGTC
Source organism: Candidatus Binataceae bacterium (assembly GCA_035308025.1). Lineage (NCBI taxonomy): Bacteria > Candidatus Binatota > Binatia (SeqCode) > Binatales (SeqCode) > Binataceae (SeqCode) > Binataceae bacterium (SeqCode). The sequence continues at coordinate 19,546 of DATGHL010000012.1, read as the reverse complement.
ACCGGCGGAGGCGCGCGGGACATTTTCGGGGATGGCGTATCAGCTCGGCGTGCTTTTCGCATCGGGCGCGGCGTATGGCGAAGCCTTGATCGCTCAGCACCTGGGCTATGAGGCCGCGCTCGCGATCGTCGCGACGACGGTGCTGATCGGCGACGCGACCATGATCGCGATCGGCAAGGAGCGCAAGGGCTCGGAGCTGCATTCGACGGATTAGCGCCGTGCGGCGCGCTCGATGGCGCGGATCGTCAGCGTTTTAGCGGCAGAGTTCCCAGGCGGTCTCGGCGATAGCGGGGACACGGACGTCGTACGTCGCGAAGATCGGATCGTCGGCCTGGCCGCTCAGATGGCGCGCGTAGCTGCCCTCCAGAATGATCGCGAGCTTGAAGAGCGCGAAAGCCTGGTAGAAGGCGATATTATTCATCGCGCGCCCGGACTTTTGCTCGTAGAGCTCGACCATCGCGCGGCGCGACAGATAACCGGGCTCGGGCTCCATGCTCGAGACCACGCCACGTCGCGCCTCGCTGTCGGTGGGCTCGGTCCAGTAGGTGAGCATCCAACCCAGGTCGGCGAGCGGATCGCCAAGCGTCGACATCTCCCAATCGAGGAGCGCGATAGGCCGGGGATGAGTCGTGTCGTCCCACATCACATTGTCGAGCTTGAAATCGCCATGGACGATCGTCGCGGGCTGCGATGGCGGCAGATGTGCGCCCAGCCAATCACGAATCTTTTCCATCACCGGCAGCGGACGGGTAAGCGGCAGCGTGCGTTCGAGTTGATCGGTCCAGCGCTTGAGCTGGCGTTCGAGGTAGCCGTCAGGCCGACCGAATTTCTCGAGTCCGACCGCGCGCCAATCGACCGCCTGCAGGGCCACGAGCAAGTCGATCATGCCAACGCTGACCGCAAGACGCTTCTCGGCGGTATCGGCGAAGCTGGTCTCCGAGGACGGCACGTTGGGCGAACGGACAACGCGCCCACGCATCTGCTCCATCAGGTAGAAGGGAGCGCCGATATAACTCGGATCGTCGCATCCCGCATAGACGCGAGGCAGCGGAACAGCAGTTTCCTGCAGCGCGAGCAGCACGCGATATTCGCGCATGACGTCGTGAGCGGTCGGCAGGAGCGGTCCGCGCGGCGGCCGTCGCAAGGCCCAGGCGCGGCCATCGAAATGAATCAGATGGACTTCGTTGGAATGGCCGAAGGAGATATTTTCAGTGCGCAGGCTGGCGGCCTCGCCGAGTCCGCGATCGCGGAGAAAGCGGCGCAGCCCTTCGATCTCGATCTCTGCCGCGGCGGTTTGCGAGGCATCCTTAGACATCGTCAATACTCACTGATAATTCGGCAGCACGCTGGTGCGGGTCTGGAACGGATTGCGTCCAAACGGACTCTGACCGACCGATCCGAGTCCCCCGAGCGTAACCTGGAATTGATATTGCGTCTCGCTGGGATTGATCGTTTTGGTGATACCCATGTCGAAGGCCCAGCAATCGCACGGCGACTTTACCCGAACGCCATATTCAGCTGAAATCAATTTGTGTTTGACGAAATCATAGGAAGGCGCGAAGTAGGCCCCGAGCCGATCGAACAGATCATAGTAGACCCGTGCGTTGATGAACTGACTCAAATTTGCGCTCTGACCGGGCCTGATAGTATTGGGTCCAGGCGCAATATAGTCATAAGAGAGTTCCAGGAACGAGCCGGCTTCAGCCTTGCCCAGGTACAATTGAGGAGTGTTAGTGGTCCACCACGGCTGGAAATTCAGACCGACGCTCGCATTGCGAATACCGCTGGTTTCGGGTGAATAGCCGAGCTGGCCGCCCAGCGACCAGACGCTGGTGGGGAAAACGTTAGCGATCATATCCAGGTCGGCAAAGCGCGACGCGCCCTTGGCGATCGCGTGATTGGTGTCGTAAGCCTGTTCCAGGGTCAGCCGCAGAATCTCGACCACCGAGTTGCCGTTGGTATAGCTGCGCGCGCGAAACGGATTAACCGATGGAACGTTATCGTCATCCGACGGTGTGGTGCCCGCCGCGCCTTCAGCCGACGCTGTATTGTCATTGGTGTCGTCGCTCGGGGCGGGCGTCAGCTTGGCGTAGAAGCGCGAGACCACTCCGTAGGTGAAAAGGCTGCGGGGTTCGATCCGATCGATCTGATCGAAGAGCGGCAGCGCGCCCTGGTCAATGTTGGGAATATAGCTATAGGTCGCGAAGGGTTCGATGGTGTGCTTGATCTGCTCGATGCCGAGTGCGTGCACATTGTAAATGCGCTCCAGCTCCGAACCGATACCCGTGCTGCCATAGATCATCTCGCGGCTGCGGAAACCACCGTCGCCGAGCGGCCCCAACGAGAGGCCGTTGTTGTAGATTTGGCCGCCGGTGCCGACGGGGGTAACCGCGATGGTGCGGCCCGAGACCGAATACAGCGTTTCGCGCAAATTGAGCTGGCCATACCCGTAGAGATAGTTGCCGAGCCGCCAGGGCACCGTGAGATCGGGATTGATGTCGAAACGCACGCCGCGCTGGCCGTTGGTCCGCCAGAAATCATCGAACTGAAAATTGTAGTCGGTGTAGGCCAGATTCCCGAGCAGCTCTTTGCGGCCGCTCAAGAGCAACTCGGGCAGCGTTTGCAGCTCGTACTCAGGCCGCTGGATTAGGTCCTGATTCCAATTTCCGTAAAGTTTGGCGAAGCCATCCGTATAACTGTAGAGCGCGCCCCAGTCCGAGTCCGCATTGCGCATCGAGACGAACGGCGTCTGGTAGGCGATGCCGGGTTGCACGGTGCGCGAGAGCGTCCAGACGTTAAGCTCGCGCAGCAGGAGATCGTCGCTGACGGTGGTGGCGTCGCCGAACAAGACCAGGTCCGGCGTGATGTGTTGGCGAACCATCGAGATAAAGTCGTAGCGGTCGGTGGGAATGTGCGGGTCGGGGAGCTGGGTGTCGATGATGTCATGCGCGCGATTGGAGGCGCTGCGCAGACTTTCATCATAGAAGGCGCCGTCGAGGATCGCGTAATCGCCTTGACCGGTGATCAAGCGATACTCCGCGAGCAAACCGACGCGCTGGCTGGTCTCGACATCGAGGGCGACCGAGGCGTCCGAGCTCTTATTGATCGCCCAGTACCACGGCTGCAAAAGCTGAAACCCGCGCAACCCCGACTCGCCGAGGCGCGGTCCCAGGAAGCCGCTATGGCGATCAGTGTCGGCGGGAAAAATCGCGTAGGGCAGCGGCACCACCGGATGGCCGAGGACGTCGAAGGCGCCATTGCGCGCGGTGCCGGTATCGCCCATGTTCAGGTTCATCTGCTCGCCCGTGATGCTCCAGTCGGGCGTGCCCGGGTCGCATCCGCAGGTGGTGAAGAAGCCGTCGAGAACCTTGTAGTGCTGGCCCAGGAGTTTCTGCACCTTCGACCCCTTGAGAATATAGCTCTTGTCCTTGCTCGTAACGACGGCATCCGTCATCACGGTGCTCTCATCGTTCATGTTGAGCGTTCCCTCTGAGGCCCGAACGTCGCCCAGCGGATCGACGATGTGGACATTGCCCTTGGCATGGATCAGGCGGTCGCGCCGCAGGAAGTCAACCTGATCCGCGGTCAGCACGGTATGCTTCTGCGTGATGACGGCGTCGCCGGTCACCACAAACGTGTCGGTCTTGTAATCGTAGGTTACTGTCCGGCCCGTGATATCGACCGGACCGCCGTGCGTGGCTTGAACGAATTCAGAGAATCCTTGCTGCTGGGCAAAGAGCTGGGCGGTAGCGCGAAGCGTCGCGGTCGCGAAAATCAGTGCGCCAACAATGCACGATTTAATTGACGGCTTCAGGAAACAGTCCTCGCCGCCCGGTTCGCGCCAGAATCCACGGATAGATCTCACCCACCAGATAGACCGAACCGGTCAGCAACACTACATCATCGGGCGCGGCCCCGGCTATCGCAGCTGCAAGCGCTGCTGCGGGATCGCGGATCACGCGCGCTGCCGTATGGCGCGAGAAGATCGGGAGCAGTTCCTCCGGGTCCAGCGGCCGCTTGGGCGTCGCGCGCGTCAGGATCGCGCTCTGGACCCGCGGCGCAAGCATCGCCGCCATCCGCTCCCATTGCTTGTCTTCGAGACAGCCGAAGACCAGATGCGGCCGCACCGATGCGCCCAGTTCGACCGTGATCGTTTCGAGCAGCGCCTGGATCGCGAGTTCGTTATGCGCGCAGTCCAGGATGATCGTCGGACGGTGCGCCACTATCTCGAAACGACCGGGCCAGAAAACTTCCTGCAGGCCGCGCCGGATGGCCTCGTCGGGGATCGCCCAGCCTTGCGTTCTCAGCACTCCGAGCGCCGCAAGCGCGATCGCGGCATTTTCGTGCTGGAAGGGGCCCGCCAGATTCAGCTCAAGATTTTCAAGCGCGAGTCCGTGCCCGCGATAATCGAGCCGATGAGCCGGGGCTTGCGAGCGGTAGGAAAAATCGCGATCGATCATGAAGCTCGGGCTGTGCCGCTCTGCCGCGATCTCGCTCAATGCCGCGCGCGCCTCGGGATCACGCGCGCCGACCACTACCGGCACGCCGTCCTTGATGATCCCGCCTTTCTCGCCCGCGATTGCGCCTATGGTGTAGCCGAGGCGGTCCATGTGATCGAACCCGATGGGGGTGATCACGCTGAGCATCGGACGCACGACGTTGGTCGAATCCAGCCGGCCCCCCAGGCCGGTCTCGATCACCGCCACATCAACTCCGACTTCGGCGAAGTAGAGAAACATCAACGCGACGGTGAACTCGAAGAAGGTCAGCGCGAGGTCAGCACTCTCGTAGATGGCGCGCAGCCGATCTATATACGAAAGCATCAAGGCCGCGGGCATCTCGGCGCCGTCGATACGCGTGCGCTCAGTCAAATTGATCAGATGGGGTTTGGTATAGAGGCCGCATCGATGGCCCGCGGCGCGCAAACAGGCGTCGATCATCGCGGCCACCGAGCCTTTACCCTTCGTCCCCGCGATATGCACGGCGCGCAGCCGCCGATGCGGATTCCCGATCAGGGCGAGGGCCTGATCCATCCGCTCAAGCTTGTAGATCTCTCCGCGCCCTTCGAGCGTATAGAGCCATTCCAGGGTCGGCGCGATCGCATCCATCGTGACGGTCGAGTTTAGATGGACCGGGCCTCTGAAAACCAGCCCTTGAGCCGAGAATCAGTTTGCGCGATTACCCTGTCGACTCGAGCTAGTGGGACTCAAGAAAGCGCCGGATCGCCGTGCCGGCACGTTCGGGCTGCTCGAGCCAGAAGCAGTGTCCCGCCGGCTCGAGGATTTCAAGCTGCGCGCCCGCGATCTGCTCGGCGAGCAGACGTGAATTTTCCCACGAGATCAAAGCGTCGTTGCGACCGGTGATCACCAGCGTCGGGCAGGTGATGCGCGCCAGACGATCATACGTGTCATGGCTAAAAACCGCTTTCATCCGATTACCCAACGCGACCGGATCGAGCGGACGCCGCCGCCGCATCTCGATCATGTCCGCAATGATCTCCGGATGCTGCTTCAGGTAGCCGCGCGTGAACGCCGCCTCGGCCAGCGCGCGGCCCCGTTCTTCGGCGGACATCGGTTGGGTTGAGTAGGCTGGCGCCGGCTCAAGCCAGACCGCTTTCGGACCGCCCGCAGTGGTGCATCCGAGCACCAGCGTCCGCACCTTTGACGGGTGCCGCAGCGCGAACTCCTGTGCGATCATCCCGCCCATCGAAACCCCGAGGATATGCGCGCTGGTAAACCCGACGTGGTCCATCAGGAGCGCCGTGTCGTCCGCGAACATCGCCATGCTGTAAGCCATATCCGGCTTGTCGCTGAGTCCGGAACCGCGCTGATCAAAAGTCAGTACGCGAAAGCTCGACGCGAAGGCCGCGGCGAGATCGGCGAACATCGTCTGATCGCCCTGCGCGCCATGAATCATCACCAGTGGAGTTCCGGCACCGCGGATTTCGTAGGCGAGCTCGACCCCGTTTACTTTTGCGCGCTCCATAGACCTTCCTCGCGTGCCCGAACGATGAGGGGAGCTTCGCTTGACGCAGATTCTTCGTCAAGCGCCCATTGATTGACACTTCGGGATGTACAAGCTGGATGCGAGCCGGAATACTCTACCGAGCAGACTACCGTGGGCGTGAGCGAAAACATCATCAAACCGCAGGCGCTGCGGCCGGGCGATACGATCGGGGTGGTAGCGCCCGCGGCCGCCGTCGAACGCGCGCATCTCGAACGCGGCGTCGCCGCGCTCTCCGCGATGGGCTATCGCGTGAAGATCTCCCCCCACGCACTTGATCGCAGCGGCATCCTGGCGGGCGAGGACGTGGTGCGTGCGGCGGAATTAACCGCTTTTTTCGCCGACCCCGAGGTCAAGGCGATCTTTGCCGCGCGCGGCGGCTACGGCTCGGGCCGGCTCCTGCCGCTTTTCGATTTTGCGGCTCTCGCGCGGACGCCGAAAATCTTCCTCGGCTTCTCCGACGAGACCTATCTGCTCAATGCTCTCGTTGCTCAAGCCCGGATGGTGGCATTTCACGGCCCCATGGTCGCGATGGATTTCTCGCACGGCGTGAGCGCGCCCGCACGCGATCATCTGCTGCGGCTGTTGGCGGGCGAAACGCGCGAATTAACGCTCGAAGCGCCGACCGCCCTTCGCCCCGGCAGCGCGCGCGGCCCGTTGCTCGGCGGATGTCTCTCGGTGGTCGTCGCGATGATCGGGACGCCGTGGGAACCGCTCTTCGACGGCGCCATCCTGTTTCTCGAGGACACCGGCGAGAAAGCCTACCGCATCGATCGGATGCTGACGCAGTTGGGGCAGGCCGGCATCCTCCGGCGCGTCGCCGGCATCGTCTTTGGCGCGATCCGGCCGGTTGAGGGCAGCGCCCGCGAAGGCGCGTTGATCCGTGACTTCATCGGCGAAGCCACCGCGCAACTGGATTGTCCGGTGTTGAGCGGGATCGAGGCGGGCCACGGCACGGCGAATTTCGCGCTGCCCCTCGGCCTGCCCGCGCAGCTCGACGCCACCGCAAGATGCCTCGTATTCACTGAAGCCGCCGTAACGACCTGAATCCGGCGATGACAGCGCTAGACTCTCAACGCTATGATCCAATGATTAGGGGTGAAGCAATTGGGCTGGGCTGAGGTTGAGCAAGCCTTCGCGAGCGCGATCGAACAGGGCGCGATTCCGGGCGCGACGCTCGTCGCGCGCAAGGGCAACGACATCGCTTACGAAGGGGCGTTCGGCTTTCGTGCGCTCGAACCCGAGCGCTCGCCAATGCGGCTCGAGACCGTCTTCGACCTCTCGTCGCTGACCAAGCCGCTCGCTTCGACCATCGCCGTCATGATGCTCACGCGCGACGGCAAGCTGCGGCTCGACGATCGGGTCACGCGCTTCTTTCACAATTTCGGCGTGCACGGCAAGGGCTACGTGACCTTCCGCCAGTTGCTCGCGCATTGTTCGGGGCTGGCCGCGTGGCGTCCGTTCCATCAGCAGGTCGCCGAGGTCGAGCGCGCGGGCAAGATCAATTTCATGGCGAGCCACGGGGCGAAGGAATTCGTCTATGAGCAAATCCATCGCGAGAAACCCGAGTACCCGCCGGCCGGCCGCAACCTCTATTCGGATTTGAACTTCATGCTACTCGGCGAGGCGATCGAGCAGGTGGGCGGCATGGCGCTGAATCGGCTCTGCCGCGAGAAGATTTTCAAGCCGCTGGGACTGCGCGCAACCGATTTTATCGATATCTCGCTGTTGCGCACGCGGCGGCTCGAACCGGTGCCCGAGATGTTCGCGCCGACCTCGGTTTGTGCCGTGCGCAAGCGGATGCTGGTCGGCGAGGTCGAGGACGAGAACGCCTTTGCGATGGGCGGCGTCGCGGGCCACGCCGGGCTCTTCGCGCCGGTGCGGGAAGTGGACCGCCTCGCGCACGAACTGATCCGCTGTTATGCGGGCCGCTCGGATTTCGTTCCGCCGAAAATCGTGCAGGAGTTCTGGACCCGCGACCGCACCGTCAAGGATTCGACCTGGGCGCTCGGCTGGGATTCGCCTTCGCCCGAGTATTCGAGCTCGGGCCGTCGCTTCTCGCCGGCCGCGGTGGGTCATCTGGGCTTTACCGGAACTTCAATCTGGATCGAACCGGCAAAAGAGCTTGCGATCACCCTGCTGACCAACCGCGTGCATCCCCGCCGCGACAATCAGGCGATCCGCGATTTTCGCCCGTTGATCCACGACCTCGTCATGGAAGCGCTCGGCGCGACCTAACCTTTGGGCAGGCCGAGGACGCGCTCGCCCAGGATGTTGCGCTGAATCTCGTTCGCCCCTGAATAGATCATCGGGCCGCGCGCTTCGAGCATCCGATGGGTCCACAGACCCTGCGCTGCCGCGAATTGATCGCCCCGTTCGAGTTGCCCGTAAGCTCCGAGCATCTCCAGGGCGAAGCTTGCAATCCGCAGTCCGAGCTCCGAGGCGCTCAGCTTGATTGAGGAGCCCTCGGGGCCGGGCGGCAGTCCCTTCAGTTGCCGCGTCAGTTGGCGGAAGCCGGTGTAGCGGATCGCCGCCGCCTCCGCAGCGAATTGTCCGATGGTCTGCCGTACCGAGGCGTCTTCCGCCAGTGCGCGGCCATTGCGCGAGAGCTGCGATGCGAGCTGCGCCAGCTCGCGCACCCGATTCGTCATAATGCGCTCTTGGCCGCTTGAGCGCTCGAAGGCCAGCGTCGTCAGCGCCACCTGCCATCCTTGGTTTCTTTCGCCGACGATATTCGCGATCGGCACGCGCACATCCTCGAGAAAAACCTGGTTGAAATGCCGCGCCCCGGTCATCTGGATCAGCGGACTGATCGTGATGCCGGGGGTTTTCATCTCAACCAGGAGATAGCTGATTCCTTTGTGTTTGGGCGCTGCGGAATCCGTGCGGGCGAGCAGGAACATCCAATGGGAGTGATGCGCCAGCGAGGTCCAGATCTTTGAGCCGTTGACCACGAAGTAACCATCGTGCTCGACTGCGCGGGTCTGGATCGCCGCCAGGTCGGATCCCGCGTTGGGCTCCGAATAACCCTGACACCACATCTCCTCGCCGGCGAGAATCTTGCGCAGATGGCGCTGCTTCTGCGTCGCCGTGCCCCAATGGATCAGGGTCGGCCCCAGCAGCCAGATACCGGGTCCCGTGAAGGGCAGGCCGCTCCCCGCCTGTTCAAGCTCTTGATCAACGATGGTCTCCTGCAGGAAAGTTCCGCCACGACCGCCATATTCGGCCGGCCACGTGATCCCGAGCCAGCCGCCCTCGTACAACCGCCGATGCCATCGCAGCGTCGCTTCCCAACTCCCCTCCTCCTCGTCGGCCAGCGGTCCGCGCGGCGGCGTCGCGTATTCGAGATTCCGCTCGAGCCAGAGACGAAACTCGCGACGAAACGCCTCGTCTTCCGCGCTGTATCTAAAATCCATGAAGCTCCGATTATATCAGGCGTAGCGCGGCAGCAGCTTTTCGCCGAACAGCTCGATCTGTCGCTTGACGACATCTTTCGGCATGAACCCCTGATCGCCCTGCCACACGAAGTATTCGGGATTGGCCACCTCGACCAACTCGTCGAGCCCGCGCCGCACGTCGTCCACAGTTCCCATGTAGGCGGACTTCACGCGTGCGGCGCGATCGGCAGTAACCTCCGACGCCGGCAGCGGAACTTTGCCAGCAGGATATTTCGCCTCATCAGCCGGTTCGCGCCAGGCTTCAGTAAAGCCGAAGTGATGGAAGACCTCGCGATAGCCGAGTACGCACATCCCCGGTTCCGCTATCTGCTTGGCCTGCGCGAGACTGTCGCCGAGGTAGATGCCGCGCAGGACGCCGATATTCTGGCCGACCTTCATCGGGCCGCGTCCGGCCTTGGTAGCCTCCTCGACGTAGGCCTCGCCGAGCTTCCGCACGGTCTCCGGCTGCGGCAGGATGATCGTCGGACGAATCCCCTCGCGCGCGCACCAGCGCACCGTCTCTTCGCTCAGCGAAAACGCTTGAAACAGCGGCGGATGGGGCCGCTGATAGGGCTTCGGCACGACGTTGATCATCTGGATGCGACCCTGAGCATCGACCTCGCCCGGAAAGCCATACTCGCGCGTCCACTCGGCCGCCGGCCACGGAGTGCCCTCCTGCGGCGTCGGATACTGATAGTGCTTGCCGTTAAAGCGAAATGGCTCGTCACCCCACGCCAGCTTGAGGAACTGATAGACCTCCTCGAAGACCTCGCGATTGATGCGATCGGTCTCGCTCTTGTCGCTCATGGTGGCGCCGACGTGAACCTTCTGCGCCATTTGATTGAGCCAGCGCGCCTGATAGCCGCGCGCGAAGCCGACGATCGTGCGCCCTTTCGTCAATTGATCGAGCCATGCGATCTCCAGCGCTAGCCGCAGCGGATTCCAGCCCGGCAGCACGTAACCGATCGGCCCGGCCTTAATCCGCTTGGTGTGGTTCAGGATGTGCTGCGTCAGCAGCGGCAGGCTGCCCATCTCGATCCCTTCGCTGTGCAGATGATGCTCAGGATATGAGACCGCCTCGAAACCGACGTCTTCCGCCAACTGGCTCAGCTCAACTACTTCTTCGATCATTTTTTGCCAGCGATCGGGATGCATCGCGATCGGCCGGAGCTGTTTGCGCTCCGCGAGCGTCGCGGGCAGCGTCGGCAGGAAAAAGTAGATGAACTTCATTTTCGATTCCTCCTCAGTTAGCTTCGCCAGACTCAGTTAGCTGCGCCGGAACGATTACCACCCTAGCGGCGGGGTTTGGTGGGTTCTTGACCGGATGTTCCTTAACTCAGAGACAGCACCTAGCGCAGTTCGAAGCCTTCATAGCCCTTCGCAGCAACGTCGGCGAAGATCTCACGATAGAGTGGCACGCCACCAGCGAATAATAGGAAGCGGCCGCGCACGTTCTCGGGATTGGTGCTACCGAAGAACCATGAATCCTTCATCTCATTGATTAACAACCCTTTGGCCGATTCATAGCAGCGTTTGGTCCATGCATCTTCGGCTTCGGGGGTTGTGGTCATGGTCTCGAAACCATTCTCGCGCATATAACGGATACAATCGACGATCCACTCGACGTTGGTCTCGACGCAGCGGGTGATATTGCAAAACACCGCTGGGTTGTGCGGCCCCATGATGGCCCACAGGTTTGGGAAGCCCGAGAACTGAACGCCGAGATTGGTTCTTGGCCCGTCGGACCAATGCTCTTGCAGGGATCGACCGTGCTGACCGCGAATATCCATACGCAGGAGCTCACCCGTCACGCTATGAAAGCCCGTAGCATAAATAATCACATCGAGTTCGTGTAACTCGTTACCGGTTTCGATTCCGGCGGGGATAATCTTCTTGATCGGCGTTTCGCGCAAATCAACCAATCTGACATTGTTGCGATTGAACGTCTCGTAGTAATTCTTCTCTCCGGGACACCGCTTCGTGCCAAACGTGTGCTTCGGAATTAGTTTTTCGGCTACCTCGGGATTGGTGACGCGTTCGCGGATCTTGGTGGCGAGGAACTCGGCAACCTCATCCGCGGCGTCCTGTGACATAAAGGAGTCACGGTAATTGCCCAGCCACAATGCGAACCCGCCGCGGTCGTACAACTCCTGATAGCGGGCTAGGCGCTCCTCTTTCGGCACGTCCATCGCGGCGCGCGGGTCCGGTTCGTGAATGAAGCCGGCCCAGGTGCGTTTGCACAGTGCGAAAATCTCATGTGCCTTTTCGTTGAGCGCTCGTTGTTCCTCCGCGGTAATCGGACGGTTGCGGAGCGGGGTGCACCAATTCGCGGTGCGCTGAAAAACTGTCAGCTGTTCACAGTCGGGGGCAATTGTCTGAATGATCTGGACGCCCGTCGGGCCGCTGCCGATGATCCCGACTCGCTTGCCAGTGAAGTCGACCGGCGCTTTTGGCCAGCGTGCACTGTGCAGCGACAGGCCGGCGAAGTCTTGAACCCCCTCATAGTCCGGAAACTGATGCGCCGAAAGCAGCCCGGTGGCGCAGATGACGTAGCGGGCAGATGCGCGCACACCGTTGTGAGTCTCAATCTCCCACCTCTTGTCAGCTTCGTCATACATGACGGTCGCAACGCGCGCGTTGCACTCAATGTCGCGTTTGAGATCGAATTTGTCCGCGACAAAATGCAAATACCGTTCAATTTCCGGCTGGCCCGAGAAATGCTCGCTCCACTTCCATTCCTCTAACAATTCCTGGGAGAAGGAATATTGGTAGGTATAGCTCTCAGAGTCGAAACGGGCGCCCGGGTAGCGATTCCAGTACCAGGTGCCGCCGATATCGCTGCCGGCCTCGAACACCCGTGCCGAGACGCCGAGTTGGCGGAGTTTATAAAGAGCGTACAGGCCAGACACGCCGCCACCGATTACGATAGCATCAAAGTGCTGAGTCACGATTATATTCCTCCGTGGTTAGTGGTCAGTTTGTATTGATCAGGCGGCTTCTCTTAATTCATCGTCAGCTGAGTGAGAAAAGTGTTTCGCAGGATCGAACCTCACCCGCCGACAGGAACCAGCACTAATATTGATCCTTGATCTCGCGATCGGAGCGGACCAGCCGCAATCGATCCCGATGCTGAAAATTCTCGAAGGCGCCCGTGAGATGCGTGAAGTAGGTAATCGCGTGATCGAGGATATCCGGCGGCGCCTTTTCAATCAGCTCAGCCAGCAGATTAGTCGCCCGCGCCGCGGCTGAATCGAGAAACGCGCGCCCCTTGGGTGTCAGCGCAACTACCTTCTCGCGACCGGAATGCGGGTCTTCCGTGATCGCGATCAGCGCGAGCGGCGGACGCATCAGGGCGCGGAGCGACTTGGAGACGGCTGCATTGGTCACTTCGAACCATCGGCGCAGGTTCAGCTCGATATCCTTGCGGCGCATCCGGGCGTCCGGACCGCCCTGCGAACGAATCAGCCAGAGAGTTGCGGCCTGCTGACGCGAGAGCCGGTCGGCGCGCACAACATCTTCGAGCGCCGTGCCGATCTCATAGTGAACCGGGTAAAAAAATTCGATCAAGTCGGCGGCGGCGGCGCGTCGAAAGGCTTTCTCGCTCGTGCTGATCGAACGGACAGCGTTTTTTGGTGTGCTCAAGCGACGAAAGTCTCCTTGCTCGAATAGTTGATCTAGCTCAACTATTTTTAATTGTCAAACGTAAACGCAGCTCAAGGCTTTTCCCAATCAGCGAGATTCGGCTTGAAGGCTTCGCGCGCTGAACGTACGATTTGGCGCATGAGAAAACTCCGTTCATACGACGAGCTGCCGGAAGTCCCGGGCATCGGGATGCGCCACGCGTGGGGCGAATTCGGCCCCGACGATAAGCTCGGCAGCGTCAACTTGCTTACGCCCGAACGGGTCAAAGCCGGCGCAGCGTTGATCCAGACCGGCGAGATGATCTCGCTCGATCTACCGCTCAATCTGCCCAGCCCGCCGATGTTCGGGCGCGGGCGCTACCGCCATGAGATCTTCGCTCTCAACCGCCACGAGATGGACGACCGGCTCGACGGCTTCCATCCGCAGGCTTCGACTCAATGGGACGCGCTCGGCCATGTCCGCTGCCGCGAGCACGGCTTCTGGGGCGGGCGCACCCAGGACCCGACCGACGGACCGAACGAGCTCGGCATCGAGCATTGGGCCGAGCACGGGATCGCCGGCCGCGGCATTCTGCTCGACGTCGCGGGATGGTCGCGTGATCAGGGCCGGCCGCTCGATCCGTTTGCGCCAGTCAGGATCACCGCCGAGGATCTCGCCGCCGTTCTGCGCGCCCAGAATGTCACCCTGGCGCCCGGCGATATCCTCTGCCTTCATACGGGTTGGGTCGACGCCTACAGGGCGCTCGATGACGACGGCCGGGCGCGTATCGCCGAGAACCCGTCGTCCGCCGGTCTGCGCGCCGACGAGGCGATGGCGCGCTTTCTCTGGGACGCGCATCCGGGCGCGCTCTGCTGCGACAATCCTGCGGTCGAGACGATTCCCGGCGACCCCGCGATCGGATCGCTCCATCGCCGGATTTTGCCGCTGCTCGGACTCGCGCTCGGCGAGTTCTTCGATTTCGAGCGCCTGACCGTCCGCTGCCGCGCCACCGCGCGTTGGTCCTTCTTCTTCGTTGCGACGCCGCTGAAATTGCCCGGCGGCATCGGCTCGCCCGGCAACGCCCTGGCGATCCTATAGTTGAGCGCCCGTCGCCTTACTTCAGGTGTCCGTGGCGTGCCCTCAGGAGGTCTCATGCAGATGCGCGCGCTGTTGTTCGAGGTTCGCGACGGCATTGCCTACCTCACGCTCAATCGGCCGCAGGTTCACAACGCGATCAACCCCGAGCTGATGGTGCAGTTGGCCGAGGCCTGGCAACGGGTCGCTTCCGACGACTCGATCCGCGTCACAATCGTCACGGGCGCCGGTGACAAGGCTTTTTCGGCCGGCGCCGACCTGGCTCGAATGCTGCCGTTGACGACCCGCGAGCGTTCGCCCGAAGATGAGTGGGATCACACCCTGCTGAACAACCCCGGCCTGCGTGACATCGCGATGCTGCATCCGTTCGCGATGGACAAGCCGATCATCGCCGCGGTCAACGGTTATTGCATCGCCGGCGGGATGGAGCTGATGCTCGCGACCGACATCCGCGTCGCCGCCGAGCATGCCAGCTTCGGCCTGATGGAAGTGAAATGGGGACTCATCCCATATGCCGGGTCGCTCGTCCGCACTCCGCGCCAGATACCGTTTTGCAATGCGATGGAGTTGCTGCTCACGGGCGAACGAATCGACGCGCACGAGGCGCGCCGAATCGGATTGATCAACCACGTTCTGCCGGCAGCCCAGGTGATGGGCAAAGCCGAGCAATTGGCGCGCACTATCGCCGCCAACGGTCCGCTCGCCGTCCGCGCGATCAAGCAGGGCGTTGCCCGCGCCTCGGGCCGCCCGCTCGAAGAGGGTTACAAAATCGAAAATGAGCTCGCGCGCAACGTCTTTTCCTCCGACGATGCGAAAGAGGGTCCCCGCGCTTTTATCGAGAAACGTAAGCCGAATTTCACCGGCAAGTGAGTAGAGTCTTTCGCCATTTTCTGTAGTTACTTATAAGTCACCGCACTAGTGAGTTAGTCAGAGAGTAACCAATGAACTACGAAACGATTCTATACGAACAGAATGACGCGATCGCCAAAGTCACGCTGAACCGCCCCCGTTATAAAAACGCGCAGTCCCGCCTGATGATCGAGGAGATGGACCGCGCCTTCGCCGCGGCCGACGCGGACAACGACGTACGCGTGATCATCCTGGCGGCCGCGGGCGACACCTTCTCCTCCGGCCACGACATCGGCACTCAGGAGGAAAGAGAGGACATGCGCCGCCGTCCCTTTCCGAAGGGCGTGCGCGGGGAATACGCGCTCTCGCGCTACCTCTTTCTCGATTCGACGCTGCGCTGGCGCGATCTTTCGAAACCGACCATCGCGCAGGTGCAAGGCAAGTGCATCGCTGGCGGCTGGATGTTCGCCGCGGCAATGGATCTCATCGTCGCCGCCGACGACGCGATGTTTCTCCCAGCGCTGATGCAGTATTTTTCAGCGCCCTGGGACCTCCCTCTGCGCAAAGCCAAGGAAGCGATGTTCCGCAGCCGCTTCATCGACGCCGCAGAAGCCTGCCGGCTCGGCTTCGTCAATCTGGTAGTTCCGCGCGAGCGTCTTGAAGATGAAACGCTGGCGTTCGCGCGCGAGATCGCGGAAAACGATCCCTTCACGCTCCGGATGGTGAAATGGGCAGCAAACTCGGCGCAGGATGCGATGGGTTTCAGCAATTCAGTCCGCAACGCGCACTCGCACTATATGGTCCAGGGCCTCGACAGCCACACCCGCGATAAGCTCGAGGGCAGGGGTTTCCCGAAAGTCATGCCCGGCGTCGCCCATGCCATGAAAACTCGTGGCAAAATAAACTAGCGAAGCGCGGTTGCCGGGGACGGCGCGAGTAGGCGGCTCTGCGGACTGCGCTGGGCAGGAATGCACTCGACGATTTTCGTACACAATTGGAGGTTTTTCAAAATGTTACGATTCGCACTCATTCTGACGATCGTCATGTTTTGCGCTTCTGTCGCCAACAGCGCTGACACTCCCGCATCAACTAGCACCGGAACGGCGGCGACTGCTAGCCCCGATACTCAAACCGTCCGCACCCATCACCGTTATCGCCACCATCATCGCGCTCATCCGGTTCGCGCGGCCTCCAAAGTCGTCCGCCATCCCGTCTACACGGCATCTAAAATCATCCACCACCCGGTTCACACGACCTCCTCAGTCGCCCACGAGGCCACCGGCACCCAGCCAGTCCATCCAAAACCGGAAAGTGAATAGGTATATGCTGGTGGCCTGGGATACGGCTGATGGGCTTCTGCTGAAAACGCGCGAATTGGAGGCGTGGCGTGGTGAGTGGACGACAGATTAGCGGTCTAGCGCCGACTCTCCCGTTCGGTGCAATCGAGCGGCTGCGGACCGACAAATCCGTCTTCCTCGAGTGCAAGGACAATCTCACTTTCATGCGCTCGCTAGCCGACGCGAGCATGAAGCTGATCGTAACGTCGCCGCCCTACAATATCGGCAAATCTTACGAGCGGCGCGCGCCATTGGATCAATACGTTCAGCAACAGACTGCCGTGATCGCCGAATGCGTGCGGCTTCTACATCCGCAGGGTTCGATCTGTTGGCAGGTTGGAAATCATGTCTCTGGCGGCGAGATCGTCCCGCTGGACGTGCCACTTTATCCGATCTTCAAGAATCACGGACTGCGCTTGCGAAACCGCATCGTGTGGCACTTCGAGCATGGCTTACATTGTTCAAAGCGCCTGTCGGGCCGATATGAGACGATAAACTGGTTTACTCGATCAGACGATTACACATTCAACCTCGATCCGATCCGCGTCCCTTCCAAATATCCAGGCAATCGCTATTTTAAAGGCCCAAACGCGGGGAACTTTCGTGCAATCCCGGCGGGAAAAATCCTGGCGACGTGTGGATCATTCCAAACGTCAAGAACAATCATATCGAGAAAACCGCCCATCCTTGCCAATTCCCGGTTGAGTTAGTTGAGCGGTTGGTGCTGGCCCTCACAAATCCTAGCGACAAGGTTCTAGATCCATCGGTGCTCGCCAAACTTCGGGAGGATGAGGATTGATTCCTAACTCTTATGCCGAATCCGGTAAAGCTCGCCTTCCTTGAGAACTTAAGAAGACGGTTCGGTGTTTTCCGAAAGCTGGCGAACAGTGAGTCGCTCTTTGAGATTGCCGAAGGTAAGGCGCGATTGTACTTCCGGTATTCCAAGAAGCACCCGGGAAGCACTACGTTTTTCGGCTTGCGCAAAGTCGATCTTCAACTGCTCGAAGGGCACAACAGCGTCATCTGCTTTTGCTGGAACGACCAGCCGGAGCCGTTGTTCGTGCCTTTTGAGGAATTTGAGGAAACCTTTGCGGCGCTGACCACTGCAAGTGACGGCCAGTACAAAGTACAGGTTTACGAGCAGGTTGGTGGAACCGTGCTGTATATTGCGAACGCGGGGAGATTTAATGTCGATAGCTATCTCGGGTGGTCTTATCTCGATTCCCGAATCGGAACCCTGGACGAGATACGTCCAGAATTATCCCACGTGCAGGTTCAGACACTTCTCGGAGGCATTGGCGACACGAAAGGCTTCGACGTATGGGTCCCTTCGCACGACAGAGGGGCACTTGACTGGAACTTAACTACTCGCTTTGAACTTCGGAATTCTCTTCCACCGTCGCTTGAATCCGTAAGCCCACTCCCCTCTAGCCGAGCATCCTGCTTGATGAGCAGGAGGCCGGGATGGAGAGGAGAGCGAAGGTGGAGCTGTTCGAGCAGATCCGAAGGGAGTACGAGTTCGGAGTCGGGACCATAAAAGGGGTCGCTGCCAAGCTCGGAGTTCATCGGCGGATGGTCCGGCAGGCGCTGGCGAGCGCGGAACCGCCGCCGCGCAAAACGGTGGAACGCGAGCGACCGGTGATAGGCCCGCTGATTCCGTTTATCGACGCAATCCTCGAAGCCGACCGCAGGGCGCCGCGCAAGCAGCGCCACACCGCACGCCGCATCTGGCAGCGCATCGTGGCCGAGATCCCGGAGTGCAAGGTGGCCGAAGTGACAGTCCGCCAGTACGTGCGCGAACGGAAGGAATTGCTTGGGTGGTCGACGCGCACGGTATGCGTTCCACAGAGCT
This sequence comes from Candidatus Binataceae bacterium, assembly GCA_035308025.1. Classification (NCBI taxonomy): domain Bacteria; phylum Candidatus Binatota; class Binatia (SeqCode); order Binatales (SeqCode); family Binataceae (SeqCode); species Binataceae bacterium (SeqCode). The sequence goes on along the minus strand of DATGHL010000012.1, from coordinate 1,352 downwards.
ATCAGCCAGGGCAGGAAGGCCAGGTCGACTGGTACGAGGCGTGGGCGGAGTTGGCGGGCGAACCGACGCTGCTGCAGGTGTTCTCGATGCGGAGCATGGCGAGCGGAGCGGCGTTCCACCGCGCGTATCGCCGGGCGACACAGCAGGCCTTCCTGGACGCCAACGAACTCGCGTTCCAATACTTTCAGGGCGTATTCCACCTCCTGCGCTATGACAACTTGAAAGCGGCGGTGAAGAAGATCCTGCGCGGTTACCAGCGCGAGGAGACTGCACGCTTCATTGCGTTCCGCTCGCATTGGCGGTTCGCCAGCGAGTTCTGCTCGCCGTATGCGGCGCACGAAAAAGGCGGGATCGAAAGCGAGGCCGGCTACTTCCGGCGCAACCACTGGGTACCGATGCCCAAAGCGCGCGATCTCGAAGATCTCAATGCCCAACTGCTTGCCGCCTGCCGCGAAGATGAACGGCGCCAGATCGCCGGGCAGAGCCGGCTGGTGGGAGCGCTGATGATCGAGGAACGCGCGCATCTGCTGCCGCTCGCCGAGAGCGGATTGGAGCTGGCGGAGATCTCGTTCCCGCGCGTGGACGGGCTCGGATGTGTGCGAGTGCGAACCAATCTGTATTCGGTGCCGGCGGCGGTTGGCAGGACGGTCGAGGTCCGACTCTAACCGAGTCAGGTGGAAGTGCGCGACGAGGGCCGCGTAATCGCACGACATGAACGCAGCTATGAACGCAACCAGCAGGTCCTCGCTCTCGAACACTACCTCGACGTCCTGGAGCGCAAGCCGGAAGCGCTGGCGGGATCGAAGCCGCTGTCGGCATGGAGACAGCGCCTGCTGTAGCCGCGTGCGCTCGATGCCATAGGTACGCCCGTCGCCTACCGGGCAGAGCCCGAAGTGTCCCGCGCAAGGCCATTGCACCGCTCGTGGGCAAGCTTGACGATGCCCCGATCCGAGTCGTTCCGCACGGCACGGAGGCGCTGAACCTGCTCGTCACGTATGCGGGCGCGATTGCCGATGAACAGCACCTGCTTGCGCCGCAGCTACAGCGGCTCGTCGTCATCCACTTCCACGATCTTATCGCGGCGACCGTAGGCGCCACGCGAGACTGCTTGGCGATCGCGGAGGGACGCGGCGTCCGCGCCGCGCGGCTGCAGGCGATCATGGCCGATATAACGGCTAATCTCGGCGACTGCGATCTGACGGCTGCCGCCGTCGCGAAGCGCCAACGCGTGACGCCGCGTTACGTCCACAAGCTCTTCGAGGGCGAAGGGCTGACCTTCTCCGCCTTCGTTCTCGGCCGGCGGCTTTCTCGCGCCCACCGGACGCTGAGCGATCCGCGATTTAGAGATCGCA